>JANPIJ010000459.1:0-2921 GCA_031424955.1 Ferruginibacter sp.
AGTTGAGCTACTTTTAAAATCTTGATATTTTCAGCATCCGCAAATACCACCCGCTTTGGATCTTTTCTGGCCTTGTTGCCAATAACACGGCTTAACTGGTTATCCAATCCAAGACGTTTATTGAGTTCCAGTTTGTATGTATCCCAATCGGTGATGGGATATTTAGCTACTCCACTTTCCATGGCAGCCTGTGCCACTGCCGGCGCTACAGTCGCCAATAGCCTTGGATCCAATGCTTTTGGAATAATGTAATCAGCGCCAAAAGAAATTGTTTTCGCATTGTATGCAAGGTTTACAATATCCGGCACCGGTTCCCTTGTAAGTGCAGCCAGTGCTTTTACGGCTGCAAGTTTCATCGCTTCGTTGATGGTGGTAGCCCTCACATCCAGGGCGCCCCGGAAAATGTAGGGAAAGCCCAGCACATTATTTACCTGGTTCGGGTAATCGCTTCTGCCGGTAGCCATAATAATGTCTTTTCTTGCCTCCATCGCCGCGTCATAAGTGATCTCCGGATCAGGATTGGCCAGCGCAAACACGATGGGCCTTTTTGCCATACTTTTCACCATTTCCTGGCTTACTACATTTGCGGAACTGAGTCCAACAAAAACATCTGCACCTGTCATCGCCTTCGCCAGGTCGTAGTCTTTGTATTTTTCATCCACGCAATAATTTTTTTTCTGTTCATCTACGCCAGCCCGGCCCTCATAAATAATTCCCTTTCGGTCAAACACCATAAAATTGCTATGCTTTGCCCCCAGCGATTCATACAATTTCATACAGGCCATCGCCGCAGCACCTGCGCCATTTACTACAATGCGGACATCCTCAATTTTCTTTTTCTGAATCTCCAGCGCATTTAATAATCCGGCGGCAGATATAATCGCCGTGCCATGCTGGTCATCATGCATGATGGGGATTTTCAACTGTTGTTTTAACTGCGTTTCTATATAAAAACATTCCGGTGCCTTTATATCCTCCAGGTTGATACCGCCAAATGTGGGTTCCAGCGCTTTTACGATCTGTACAAATTTTTCCGGGTCCGTTTCATTGATCTCAATGTCGAACACATCGATATCCGCAAATATTTTGAACAACACGGCTTTCCCTTCCATCACCGGTTTGCCGGCTTCGGGTCCGATATTGCCGAGGCCCAATACGGCGGTACCATTACTGATAACACCTACCAGGTTTCCCTTGGCGGTATATTTATAAACATCTTCGGGATTAGCCGCAATCTCCAGGCAGGGTACTGCTACACCTGGCGAATAGGCTAAAGAAAGGTCTCTTTGTGTTTTGGATTCTTTGGTTGGAATTACTTCAATTTTTCCCGGTCTGCCTTTGGCGTGATACTCTAAGGCCTGTTGTTTACCTAATTCTTTTGACATAATATTTTTTTGATTGCCAGCGAAGATTTTGTAACCAGCCGACGAATTTCAATTTAACATCCCTGCCTGCTTGACGCAGTCAGGCAGGGTTGTGTCCTTCAACTGCAGTGCTGCTATCTGGCTTTTACCGAAGCGTAAATTTGCTGACTGCATTAAGTAAAAAATGATTTTTGATTAAATCACCGCATCCTGCAACCATTGTGCAAGTGCCGGATACCCCTGTTTGAAAAGTTGCTGCAAGTTACTATATAATTCCTTTTAAGAAGATGACCTAAATTAGGATTTATAAAAGGCAGCAGATGGTAAGAATGAATTACCGGTTTCAACTGTCGTTATAACAAACCTCCATGCGGATTCATCCTGCACACAAAAACTTTCGAAAACGAACGTTCCGAAAGTTTTGCTCCTAAAACTAATAATTTACTCCCCATTGGTTGCACCCAGCAATGCCATCATGCCCATACCAATTTCAATAGCATTTTCATCTATATCAAAAGTAGGGGTGTGGCCCCCGATGGTGATTCCCCTTGCTTCGTTGCGGGTGCCCAGCCTGAAAAAACAGGCCGGTATCCGGTGAGAATAAAAGGCGAAATCTTCCGCCCCCATTCTTAGTTCTGTTTCTTCTACATTTTCTTTGCCCAAATACGATTCAGCTTTTGCTTTAGCCGCGTTACTCAATGCTTCGTTGTTCAATACAAACGGATAACCTACATCAATCCGGATGTCTATTTCAGCGCCCATACTATGTACCAGTTCGGTTGCCAGTTTTTTTATGAGGTCATGCGCTTTAAATCGCCACACTTCATCCATCGCCCTGAAAGTACCCATCAGCTTTACTTCTGAAGGAATTACATTGGTGGTATTGCCTCCCTGGAAAGAAGTGATGCTCAATACCGACGGATTGAATGGGTTGTTGTTCCTGCTTACAATTTGCTGCAGGCTTACGATTAACTGAGATGCGATTAATATAATATCAGCAGTGAACTGGGGTGCTGCGGCGTGACCACCCTTTCCTTTAATGATGACATAAATTTCATCTGCGCTCGCCATTACCATACCGCCCCTGAAGCTCAATTTCCCTGTGTCTAAAACAGAATGTACATGTAGCCCAAAAATACTTTGCGGGGCAGGATTTTCAAGCACACCTTCCTTTATCAGCAGGCTTGCACCACCGGGATTTTTTTCCTCCCCCGGCTGAAAGATTAGTTTTACGGTTCCTTCCCATTCCTCTTTTAATTCGCTTAAAATTTTTGCCGCCCCCAGCAGGCAACTGGTATGCGCATCATGTCCGCAGGCGTGCATAATGCCGGGAATAGCTGATTTGTAAGGCACGTCGTTTTCCTCGGTAATGGGCAATGCGTCCATATCGGCCCTTAATGCGACTACTCTTTTACCCGGATTTTTGCCATGCAGTAATCCAATCACCCCTGTAGTGGCTTTTATTTCAAATGGTATATTTAGCTCGGTTAATTTCTCCTGCACGAATTTAGATGTTTCGTATTCCTGGTAACTCAGTTCGGGATGCGCATGCAGGTG
>JANPIJ010000460.1:0-10765 GCA_031424955.1 Ferruginibacter sp.
CAGGAGAGGCCTGGTACATGAAAATGATTCGGTTGCATTAATGGGTTTTAAAAAATTGCGAGCGAATAATTTCAGGAACAATCTTTCTGTTAATGCGATCGCTACCCTTGTTGCAGGCAACTCTATAAAAAGTAAAGGGTTGATAAATGATAATAACCCTAACACATTCGTTGAATTGAAAGATGTGAAAAATGAATCCATTCGTCTTCAATTTAAAAATCCAGCGAATGTCAATTGCCTGGTGTTAACCGAATATATAAAAGACGGGCAGTCTGTACAGCAATTTTATGTGGAGGTGCGGAGTAATGGTAAAACGCAAAGTTTTACGCATACTACCATTGGCCATAAAAGGATCATCACTTTTCCTGCAAGAAAAGCAGATGATATTTTTATTCATTTTACAGAAAGTAAACGGGAGATTAAAATAGCTGAAGTGGAGGCTTATTTGATTGATGAAAATTTAGTGGAAAATAAGTAATTGAATATTTCGCAGCCGGGTAGTTTTAGTGTTGAATCGCCGTTGTGAAGATCGCCAATTGACCCGGCTAAAACCTGGGGATACTTAGGTTCAATCAACCAAGTAATAGCGGTCAAAAGGCTTTGCACATTTTTATGCCTTGTAAAATATAGACAATCAAAAAGCCGGGATGCTTCCTTCTGGAACATCCCGGCTTTTTAAACGGGTAACTATTTCGATATGCTACACTGAGTTTTTAAAATTTAAACCCCTGTAGTTCGTCATTGCTGCTTTTAAAATAAACAAGCCGGTCTATCTGGTCTAATTTGTAATCCGGGCTTTTGTCGGCAAATATTATTTTCTTACCTTCTTTACCATCAATTTTACTTACGCATACAATGCCTACATTGTCCCTGGCATTTCCTCCATCCAGGTTGGTCAACATGGCTATGAAGTCATCGGCTTGCTGACTGGCTTTAAATCTTCTGCTGATGGATTTAAAGCTACTGATGGCTGCACCACCAAAGGCTGAGGTCATATCGTTTGCGGCTTTTATCTCCCTGTCATACTGTGGATTGGTGCTGCCATAGTATCCTTTGGAATAGCTTAAGCTGGCTGAATTTGCAGCGCTTGCCATAGCGCCCGCAGTAGCCAGCACTCCGCCAAATGCGCTGAATATTTTCCCAGAAGTACTACGACCGGGAGCCTTTGTGTAGGTATGGAATAATAATTTTCCATCCAGGCCATATTTATTGATATTTTGTGAAGAGGAAATAGTGATGGCGTTGTGGTGGATTTCAATGTCGGTCGGTTCCTCCTTACCATCAAACTTTATGTCTTTAATCCATTCACTCAAATCACCGGTGGTGAAATCTACTTTATAAATATTTTTGTTTCCATACACGTAGCTGGTAGTTGCATCCGCATTCACCCCGATGCAATTATCCACTTTAAATCCTTTCTTCCATTTGCGGTCGCCTGTTTCTGTGTCTAAAATATTTATTTCATTTACCGTGCGGTAATAAAGCCCCTGTGGCACTATTTGCAAATCAGTTGCACTGCCGTCTATCTTTAAAGCTTTTTTGGTGATTGACTTACCCGCTTCTAAATCTACAATGCTGATAAAGTTGGTGCCCTGGTCTCTGGCAGTAGCTAATATCAATTGCTTGCCATTTAGTTTATACGAAACGATATCACCCTGCAGGTCAACTTCTTCATTCCATTTAAGAGCTCCATTGCTATAATCCAAACATAATAGCTCAGCCCTGTTCCTGTTACCGGCACTTTTTTTACCCATCATGCCAATTAAACCACCGCCTTTTTTATTCGCCTTTTCGAGATCCTTTGCAGATTTTTCTGCGGTTGCTACCAGCATACCATGTGTGTCGTGCAATATCAAACTGATAGCAGATTCTAATTTATTTCGCGTCCACACTTCTTTTCCGTCCGCCACTTTAAAGGCTGTTATCAGATCCTGGTTCCAGAAATAGAAAACGCTTTTATCGCCCTGCTGAAAAAAATCAGCTGATGTGGAGGTGGCATCTTCATTGGCCCCCTTGCTGCCAAACATACTGCCAAAGCCACCTTTTTTGCTGGCTGCAGATGGCTGGGGTAAATCACTCTTCATATCGATGCTATATAATATTTCACCACTGGCAGGGTTCAGTTTATAAATATTACGGTTGGTGGCAACCAGCAACCCATCATCTACAACGCTTGCCTCTGATACAATTTGTTCACTGTTTTTTTCAAATAGCTTCTTTTGCTCCCATACTTTTGAGCCGTCATTGTACCGGATCATGGTAAGCATCGGGTTGCCGGATTCTTTGTTCATGCCATAAATAAGCAGGGAGCCAAGCTTGTAACAGTTAATTCTTTTTTGCACAATTCTAAATCCAAGGTCCCAGGAGTTTACAATGATTTTACCATCGGTAACATCAATGATCGTATGAATCCGTTTCATGGCAGAACCTGTAACGATTGCTACAAAGGGTGTTCCGTCAATGGGATCATAGTTGTCTTCCTTGATGCCATCAAACTGTGTAAGTTTCCATAATTCAGTTCCATCTTCGGGTTTAAGGCCATACAAGGCATCGCCGCTGCACACTATGATCATGCCGGCATCCGTAATTTTGTACCATTTAATATTGCCATCAAACTTTTTTTTCCAGGCTGGTGCTTCCTGTGCATAGGAAAGTAATGTCGTTGCTACGATTGTCAGAAGTAAAAGTATTTTTTTCATGTTGCTGATTTTTATGACATGAAATTATACTTCCCTACATTTTTCACAATACCCTCCGTTGGGTATTTTGACTGTTAATGGGAATAAAAAATCTCCGTTAAGTTTTTAACAGGGATTTTTTTATTAAGTTGAATAGTCAACCACGGCGTATTTCCGGACAATGACTCCATTCAAAAGCTTTCAGTTATTTGCCGGTAAAATTTGCTTTACGCTTTTCAAGGAATGCGCTGGTCCCTTCTTTCATATCTTCCGTTGCAAAGCATTCGCCAAATGAATTGATCTCAGTGGCATAGCCATTTTCAGCTTCATTATACACCGCATTGGCAGCCTGGATGCAGGCAGCAACAGCAAGCGGAGCCTTTGTATTGATGACGGATAAAACAGATTTAGCCTTGTTTACTAATTCATCCAAAGGCACTACATAATTTACCAGGCCATAATGAAGTGCGGTGCCTGCATCAATCATATTTCCACTGATCAATAATTCAATGGCACGGCCTTTTCCAATCAGTTGTGTTAGCCGTTGTGTACCTCCATAGCCGGGTATTAAACCGAGATTTACTTCGGGCTGTCCAAACCTTGCGTTGCTGGCTGCAATACGGAAATGGCAGGCCATCGCTAATTCGCAGCCACCACCCAATGCAAATCCGTTTACTGCCGCTATGACTGGCTTTTTGCTGTTTTCTATTTTAAAAAATACGTCCTGTCCCCGCTTTGCCAAATTTATCGCCTGCTCTTTAGTAAGCCCTCCAAACTCGGTGATATCAGCTCCGGCAACAAATGCTTTTTCGCCTGCACCGGTGATAATGGCAGATTGTATTTCCGGGTTGTGTTGAATTTCATCGGCTACCTTATCCAGGTCGGTAAATACATCCTTGTTAAGGGCGTTTAATTTGTCCGGGCGGTTAATGGTAATGAGAAGGATACCATTGGTAAGTTCGGTAAGGAGTGTTTGATACATGCTGATTATTTTCCCAAATGTAGGAAGATTATAGCCAGGTGATTGTAATTGTTCTCACCTGTATTTTTGAAATGATTTATTGCAGAATATGCAATTAATACCGGTAAATAATATAATGGAGATGCATGTTTTGCACAATTTGAAAGATCATACAATGAAGTGCCCGGTCTGTTAACCTTTTTTATGGAGATGGAATAATGAAAGGCTGCAGAGATGCTGAAGTTGTTATTTTTTCACTTTGGTGACTAAAGGAATTGTCCGCATTGTTTTGAGGGTGATCAATAACAGCTTAAATAGCAGGTTAATGGAAACCATAAAAATCCACGACACCATCATGGTTTTTGTAAATAAGAAATACGCTTCCGCGGTTGTAATAGTAGACTCTGCAAACAGGAGGCAAATCATTACACACAGGAGGAATGAAAAAAGAACGGATACGGCTAGTGATACCGGGATAAAAGCGAGTAACCTTTTATAATGAGCAAGGCGATCAAAATTGATTTGTATCATATAATTGCGCTTTTAAAGCAGCACAACTACGGAAGGATCTTCCGGGTTGTAAAAGATAGGGATGATGGTATTTATTTTAGGTACATTGTCACGGGTGGCCATGGCTGCTGAATTAAACAAACGTACGCCGTTGTCTGATATTAGCTGGAAAGTCAGGTACACGATGTTGTTTTTATCAATGAGGTGATCATTTTTTGTTTCTACTTTTATAACCTGCACATTACCTGTTTTCCCATTGTTCAACAACTGTTGATATTTTGCCAGGAAATAATTCCTTTTCGTGGATGGCTCATGGGGGTCATTTGTTTTATCCATTACTTTTTTCCCCATTAACGAGTTGATAAATCCTTTAAATCCTTTGATCATTTGTTTTTCTAATGAATATTCAATTTCTTTTAAGGGGCGGTATTTTTTGATAGCGTATTCCATAGTAAATTTTAATTTAAATAGTTGGGTTGGTACATGATTAACTGATATAACCAATTATCGAAAAACCTGGATTAACGTAGGTGGTTATATTTGACTGTAAGGAACTATATTTTTAGAAAAAATTTATCCTTCATTTAGTGAGCGGTGGTTTTCAGTACGGTTTCGGTAATGATTGCGGCCGGTATGCATTGCTGGCCGGTATATTCTAAAACAAAGCCAGCTTAGTAATAAGCCAGCTTTGTTGAAATTCTCTCACTTTTCCTATAAATGATTATTATTTTTTCCCTGTTACTTGCAGGCCAGTTCAATGGGGAAGTCGCCAATTGTATTCACATTCAGGCTGCCGGTTGATTTAATTTGAGACTGACCATCACCGTTGATGGTTACTTCCAGCATTTCGTTGTTGATTACATCCGTGCTGCTAATTATTGATGACCCATGAATGTAAACCTGGCCCAGATCTTTGGAAGGAACAAATACTGCTACCTTATCTTTGGAAAATTCTCCAGAAGAGTTGGTAATGGTTAATACTCCGTTACTGATTTTAACGTGCGTATTTTCCACATTTGATTTTTCACCTACGATCTGGATACCTTCCGTGGTATCATCAGTAAGGATTACTTCTACATTATTGTAAATTTTTAAAGATGTTACAATTTCATCTGTTTCGATTTTTTTTACCGTTGTAATATCCATGCTACTTGTTTGAGCAAATGAGCCTGCAGCTATGGTAATTGCCAGTATTAGTAATGATAACTTTTTCATGTTTTTTTGTTTTTAATTTTTTATTACGATGTAAAATTGCAACGCTTTTCACATTTAAAAAATGGATACATGCGTAAAGCGCAGTTTTGGTTATGTGAAGTGTGTATTCTTTCTAATGAATTGTAAGTGCGCCGGGGATTTTCAACAGGTTCTGTTACCGTACCGGTTCAAATGTTAATTTGAAAAGACCAGTTTTAACAGATGGAAACCAAGAAGCGGAACCAGGAGGGTCCGGGCATTAATACGTCATTTTTTGTGCGTAACATGTCGGCAGGTGATGAATTTTGAATTGGGGTTTTAATGGAACAGAAGGCAGGTTGAAAGTAGCTGGTTTTTAGCGGGTTAATATTTTTCTGGCAATAGGAGGGAGTAAAAGTTGAGTTGTTTCTTAACTGAAAATCAAAAATTTCTATTTGCTTTTACCCAGTCCATTATGTAGCCTGAAATATCCGTAGTGGTGGTACCCGGTGGAAATAATTTCCCTACTCCCATTTCATTCAACGCTCTCATATCATCTTCCGGGATAATTCCTCCCCCGGTTAGCAATACGTCATTCATCTCTTTTTCTTTCATCAATTTTATTATTTTAGGGAAAATGGTATTGTGTGCGCCACTAAGAATGCTGATGCCGATCGCATCTACATCTTCCTGCAAAGCAGCATTCACTACCATTTCAGGGGTTTGGCGAAGACCCGTGTAAATCACTTCCATGCCCGCATCCCTTAAAGCTGTGGCAATTATTTTTGCCCCACGGTCGTGCCCGTCTAAACCACATTTTGCCACCAGTACCCTTATTGGACGATTTTTTCCTGCCGTCATGTTGATTTATTTTTTGAATAATTGTAAATGTAAATCTATTCACTAAATTTAATCATATAACTACTGAATATGAAATACCGGAAATTTGGAAATACGGATTTATTGGTGAGCGAAATTGGTTTTGGTGCCTGGGCTATCGGTGGAAATGCAATGGTTGGGAATACACCAATTGGCTGGGGAAAAACGGATGATGCAATGTCGGTCAGCGCTATTCACCAATCGCTGGAATGCGGCATTAACTTTTTTGATACGGCTGATTTTTATGGTCTTGGACATTCTGAGGCTTTATTAGGCAGGGAACTGGGAAAAAATAAGGCCGTGATTATAGCAACGAAAGTCGGGCACCGGGATATTAATGGCACTATACAATTTGATTATTCGAAAGCATATATCCTGGAGGCCTGTGAATTAAGTTTAAAACGCCTGCAAAGGGATACGATTGATTATTATCAGTTGCATACCGCCCGGATGAATCATTTGGAAACGGGTGCGTGTGTGGAAGCGATGCAATTGCTACAGCAGCAGGGAAAGATCCGGTATTGGGGATTATCACTCAATACCTTTAATCCGGGGCCGGAAGCACATTTCATGATGAATAATCGGCTCGGTAGTGGATTTCAATTGGTATTCAATATGATCAACCAACGGGCAAAGGGTATTTTGCAGGAAGCAATGCAAAATCAATACGGCGTGATTGCCCGCATGCCCCTGCAGTTTGGATTATTAACGGGTAAGTTTACCAGCGATTCCGTTTTTAGTTCGGATGATCACCGTAGTTTCCGGTTTAATAAGGAAATACTTCGGGAATCAATCATCGCATTGGAACAGTTGATATGGCCATTATGTGAGCAGTATGGCATCAATAAAACATCGCTGGCATTAAGTTATATATTGAGCCATGAGGCTGTTAGCACCGTCATTCCAGGCATCAGAACAGCTCAGCATGCAATCGATAACACCTCGGGTATTATTCAATTAAAAAAAGAAGATTTGGAAATCATCAATAAAGCATTTGATACCCATTTTGCTGAAGTGGTAGATGCGATGGAGCTGCAGGGTTAATTGTCAGTATGTTTTATAAGCTATAAAGCACCATCCGGTGTAAATTGGATGGTGCTTTTTGGCTTATAGAACCGGTTACAGTTAACCAAAAACTTTCAGTGCGTTTCCAATCCTTCTGATCGTTTCTTCCTTTCCAATGGTTTCTGCAATAACAAAAACAGCAGGACCTGTTTTACTGCCTACCAGCATTACCCGGAAAATCATTTGTAATTCCCCAACCTTAATATTTTTCTCCGCAGCGATGGTCTTAAATAATGCTTCCGTTGAAACGGCATCCCAACTTTCAAGGCTTGCAAAGCGGCTGGTCATTTCGTTAAAATAGTCCGTTTTTATTTCGTCCCACTTTGTTTTTACCGATGCTTCATCATAGGTAGCCGGGGCTTCAAAAAAATATGCTCCCTGCGTATAAAAATCAGGTAATAAGGTACAGCGTTCCTTTACCAGGTTAAGTACCCGGTGTAAATAATTTTCGTCAATATTAGTAATCCCCTTTGCTTCAAAAATTTCCTTTACCCTTGCCTGGTAATGTTCTACGTCCAGTTTCTTAATCCATTCGTGGTTGAACCATTTTGCTTTTTCAAAATCAAATTTTGCACCGCCTTTGTGAACCCTTTCAATACTGAATTTATCTACCAGTTCCTCTAATGTAAATATTTCCTGTTCTGTACCGTCATTCCAGCCTAATACCGCAAGCAGGTTAATAAAAGCTTCAGGTAAAAATCCTAATTCTTTGAAGCCTTTGGTAATCTCATTGGTAACAGGGTCAGCCCAGTCCATCGCATATACCGGAAACCCTAGCCGGTCTCCATCCCGCTTGCTTAATTTCCCATTTCCATCCGGCTTTAATATCAATGGCAGGTGTGCCCATTGAGGCATGTGTTTCAGTCCAAAAAGGTATTTCCATAATAAAATATGTACCGGTGCGCTTGGCAGCCATTCTTCACCCCTAAAGGCATGGCTGACTTTCATTAAATAATCATCTGCAACCACGGCCAGGTGGTAGGTGGGCATGCCATCTGCCTTTAGCAATACCTTATCATCCACATTGCTGGTGTCAAATTCCATCTCACCCCTTATCATATCTGTAAAAGGAATAATCTCTCCGGGGTTTACTTTTATCCTGATTACATACGGTGTGCCTGCAGCAAGCAATGCGGCTGTTTCTTCGGGCAACAAGCGCAGGGAATTGTTCATATTCATGCGCACATGATGGTCGTATTGCAAACTGTTGCTGCCCTGAGCTTTCAGTTTCTCCCGCATTTGTTCCAACTCAGCCGGTGTATCAAAAGCATAATAGGCATTCCCTTCTTTTATTAGTCGGTCTGCATATTGGCGGTAGCTTGCCTTTCTTTCGCTTTGGCGATAGGGAGCATAAGGGCCACCATGCAGTGCGCTTTCATCGGGTGTAAGTCCGCACCATCCCAGGCAGTCGAAAATGTACTTTTCTGCACCCGCCACAAACCTGGCCTGATCAGTATCTTCAATACGAACAATAAAATCTCCCCCGTACTTTTTGGCATATAAATAATTGAATAAAACGGTTCTCACACCGCCTAAATGCAATCCACCGGTTGGGCTCGGCGCAAAGCGAACTCTTACTTTATTAAACATGCCGCAAAGATAAGCCCCTAATGAAAGTATGGGAAAATAAAAATGGGTGTTAATTGAAATAGTAAACAAAAAAAACTCCATCCCGACGTATCATCTGAATGGAGTTTTTTAAAAATAAGTGCTGCTGAATAAGTTGCCCGTTTATCATTTAAAGTTGGAGAGCAAGAGCTTCAATTAACGGAGTAAGATTGTTCTGGGGGTACCACCATCAATTGAAATAGTGGCCACATTATCACAGTCACCGATACCAAAATCAATAACGGCAGTATGATTGGGGCCCTTTAACTCTATCTTTCCTTTAGTTATATTTTCGCAGGTAGTTTTCTTTTGCAGGGCTTCAATAATTGTGGCAGTTCTCGTTTCGCCGTTAGCATTGGTAACACTATTGGACCCGGTTATGGAAAAAATATCATCCAGCAGGTTCCTTGGGGTGCTGTATCCGGCAGTTTGTACCACGTTCTTCACTCCACTATGTAACCAGTATCTCCCGGAGGGCGTGGTTATTTTACCATTCTCTACCTTTCGTTGCCATCCTTTACTGTTAATGGTACTATTATTGGTCCAGGTAATGACTCCTTCTTTTTTAAATCCGTTTACAAAAAAGCCATCAAAGGTTAACACTGCTGTGCTTCCGGGTTTTCTTACAGAGTCAGAAAGTTGAATTCTAATGATGCCTTTACGGGTGATTCCATTTCCGGAAGTACAGCCTGTTCCAAAGTTAATTACGATCGTTTTCGGGAAACCGGAAAGCGGTGTTACCGTTACAGTGGCGCAGCCCAATATACCCATTGATTCAAAAGGCGTAGCCGGGGTTTCACCAACTAAGCCCTGATCAGTAGCCGCTTCCATAAATACATCATTGGCGTCCTCAACAAGGTTGTCTGATATTGCCTGGTCGGTACTTAATTCCACTGTAGTTTCAATTTCATTTTTAGTAGTGGAACCTTCTTTTTTACAAGAAGAAAATCCGAGGGAGAATGCAGTAATTGCTGCTGCAATTACAAAATTTCTTGTGCTCATAGTTGTAGGTTTAAATGTTAGGTTTTAAATGTCCGTTTAGGACATTGTACTTTAACATGAGTTTAATCAGATTTAAAAAATAAATTTGTAACATGTTTTATTTTGTTAAAACGCCGGGTTGGTTAAGGAAATTGTATCCTGGCTGTACCTGGCAACTTTCCCGGGAAGAAAAAGTCATTTATTTAACCTTTGATGACGGTCCACACCCGGTCGCCACCCCCTTCGTTTTAGAATCATTAAAAAGATACCAGGCAAAGGCAACTTTTTTTTGTATTGGGAAAAATGTGTTAGAGCAGCCTGAACTTTATAAAAGGATTGTTGAAGAAGGACATTCGGTTGGGAACCACACTTTTAATCACCTGAATGGCTGGAAAACCAAAGACGATGTGTACCTGCATGATATTGCAGAAGCAAAGAAGTATATCGATGCATCCCTTTTTCGCCCACCTTACGGAAGAATAACCAAATTTCAACTAAAATTGCTTTCCACAGCAGGTTATAACTTTTCTACCATCATGTGGACTGTTTTAAGCGGGGATTTTGACGTAAAATTGGACAAAAAAAAATGTCTGCAAAACGTAATAAAAAATACCGGTGAGGGCTCAATTGTTGTGTTTCATGACAGCGAAAAGGCATTTACAAGTATGGAATTCGCCTTGCCAAAAGTGTTGGAATATTTTACAAAAAAGGGGTATCGCTTTGAAAAGATTATTGAGGGGAAGAATAAGGATTACAGGAATGGCTAAAAAAAGAATGGGCCTGGGTAGAAACCCTGGCCCGTTTATACTCCGAGCTGTCAATGTATGACGACGCCATCGCCGAGCTCGACTCGCTGCCGGCGCACGCGGTGAAACATCCGACGGTCATCGAGCTGCGCGCAGTGATCCTG
>JANPIJ010000461.1:0-5370 GCA_031424955.1 Ferruginibacter sp.
AGTTCTGAGTGGTACCCAAGGGAAATGTACCGGAAAGACTCAAAAGAAAATAAACACCAGGTAGAAACTTACGGACCGCTGAATAAATTTGGCTACAAAGATTTCATCCCCCTGTTTAAAGCCGAAAAATTCAGTGCGCAACAGTGGGTTGAACTATTTAAAAAAGCAGGTGCGAAATATGTAGTACCGGTAGCCGAACACCACGATGGATTTGCCATGTATAAAACGGCCTATTCAAAATGGAACGCAGTTGAAATGGGACCCAAACGGGATGTGCTGGGAGAATTGGCCGCCGAAATCCGAAAACAGGGATTGGTTTTTGGATTGTCCTCTCACCGCATCGAACACTGGTGGTTTATGAATGGCGGAAGGAAGATGGACACAGACGTATTGGATCCGCAATATGCAGATTTTTATGGACCAGCCAGGGAAGAAAATGAAACACCTTCCCCGGAATACATGAACGATTGGTTGCTGCGGAATACAGAACTCATCAACAATTATCAGCCACAATTATTCTGGTTCGACTGGTGGATAGAGCAACCTGCCATGGACCCTTACCGTAAGTCATTTGCAGCTTCGTATTATAACAAAGGTCTGGAATGGAACAAAGGGGTAGTGGTGAATTATAAAAATGTAGCTTACCCGGATGGAACGGCGGTACTCGACCTGGAGCGTGGTAAACTTGCCGGAATCCGCCAGCTTCCCTGGCAAACAGATGATGCCATTGGTAACAAATCATGGGGATATGCAGCAGGCAATACTTTTAAAAATGCGCAGTATGTCATTACCAATTTAATAGATATTGTTAGTAAAAACGGTAACCTGCTGTTAAATATCGGTCCTCGTGCGGATGGCACTATTACCGATGAGGAAACGCAAACCTTACTGGGCACTGGCAAATGGCTGGAGGTAAACGGAGAAGCCATATACGGTACCCGGCCCTGGAAAATATTTGGTGAAGGCCCGACTGAATCTGCAAGCGGTAGTTTTGTGGATCAGAAAAAGCCATTCACCGCACAGGATATTCGCTTTACAACAAAAGGGGATATCCTGTATGCAATTGCACTGGGTGTACCTGCGGCAAATACTGCTATAAAATCATTGGGTGCAAAATCCGGCAACGGAACCATCAGTAACATTGAATTGACAGGAAGCAATGAGAAAATAGCCTGGTCACAAGGACCGGATGCTCTTACTATCAAACCAGCTAAATCCTGGCCGTCAGAAAATGCCGTAGTTTATAAAATAACTTTAAAAAAGTAGTCATCACTCATGGAAGTATTAATATGTACAAAACCCGGATCGTTTGAATATGCGGATATAGCTGCACCTGTAAGCCAGCCGGGAAAGGCAGTAATAAAGATCAGGCGCATCGGCATTTGCGGTACCGATCTCCACGCATACAGGGGCACCCAGCCGTATTTTAGCTATCCACGTATTTTGGGGCACGAACTGGCAGGGGAGCTGATTGAAACCGGTGGCGCCGAAGGTTTTGAGCCGGGAGAAATCGTAACTTTTATACCTTATTTTAATTGCGGAAAATGTATTGCCTGCCGGAATGGAAAGCCGAATTGCTGTTCGGATATTAAAGTTTGTGGCGTACACATCGATGGCGGAATGGCGGCCTTTTTGTCCGTCCCTTCCTATTCATTGCTTAAAAGTGAGGGTCTCGGTTTTGATGAACTGGCTTTGGTAGAACCGTTGGCAATTGGTGCCCACGGTGTAAAACGTGCCGCGGTACAAAAGGATGAATTTGTGCTCGTGATCGGCGCCGGTCCTATCGGGCTGGGTACCATGGAGTTTGCCCGTATTGCCGGGGCGAAAGTAATTGCATTGGATATCAACGACCAGCGCTTGCAGTTTTGCAAAGAAAGGCTTAAGGTAGAATATACCATCAATGCTTCAACTGATGATACCTTATCAAGGTTAGCCGAAATCACCAACGGCGATATGCCGACCGTAGTGATTGATGCCACTGGTAGCCAGAAAGCAATCAATAATGCATTGCAATACCTGGCTCATGGAGGCCGGTTTGTGTTGATTGGTTTGCAGAAAGAAGCGATCAGTTTCAGCCACCCTGAATTTCATAAAAGGGAAACAACGCTCATGAGTAGCCGCAATGCTACCAGGGAGGATTTTGAGCATGTGATCGGTTCAATGAAAAAGGGATTGGTTGACCCAACCACTTATATTACACACCGGGTAAAATTTGGCGGATTAAAGGATGTGTTTGAAAGCTGGCTCGATCCCGCTACGGGGGTGATAAAAGCGTTGGTGGAATTGGATTAAAAAGTGGTTAATAGTTGATGGTTTTGGTTTTTTCAATGCCGGCAGATTTTTAGAACTGCTGGCGACCTTATTTAAAGAGTTTACACCTTTCTAAAAAAGGTGTAAACTCTTTAAATAAGATGTAGACTTTTGATGGATCACATTCATATTGTGAGCAGGTAAAATATTTTAAAACATAAAAGGATGATAAAGCGAATACTGATTATCGGTATGTTATTTTTGGCAATGGCGGATGGGGGATTTGCTCAACAGGCAAACAAGCTCTGGTATAAAAAACCGGCAAAAGTTTGGACCGAAGCCTTACCCATTGGTAATGGCCGTTTGGGCGCCATGATTTTTGGTGGTGTTGCTGAAGAACTGATTCAATTAAACGAAGGTAGTTTATGGACGGGTGGCCCCGTTAGAACAAATGTAAATCCAACAGCTCACGATAATTTATTACTCGCAAGGGAAGCGCTTAAAAAAGAAGACTATGATAAAGCCTATGGTTATGCGAAAAATATGCAGGGCTATTATTCAGAATCTTACCTGCCCCTGGGCGATTTAGTAATTAGCCAACAGTTTAAGGATGCAGCCCCTTCTGCTTATTATCGCGACCTGGATATTAATGATGCTATTGCGACCACCCGCTTTACTATTGATGGCACTGCATTTACCCGACAGATCATCAGCTCCGCACCCGACCAGGTGATGGTGATCCGCTTTACCGCTGATAAACCGGGCCTGTTGAATTTTAAAATAAGCACCAAAAGTTTATTGAAATACAAGCAGTCGGTAATCAGCAACAACGAGCTTGCCATGACGGGAAAAGCCGCTTCACATATTGAACCCAGTTATGTAAAATCCGATAATCCCGTCCAACAGGATGATCCAAACGGATGCCGTGGTATGCGATATGAATGGCGTTTAAAAGCCGTTGGAAAAGAAGGAACTATCAATTCCGACACAAGCGGAATTACAGTTAAAGATGGCACGGATGTACTGGTGTTTTTCACCGCTGCTACCAGTTTCAATGGTTTTGATAAATGCCCTGACTCACAGGGAAAGGATGAACATGCATTGGTTGCACAATACCTGGATGCAGCCGCTAAAAAAAACTGGCAGTTACTGCTCAACAATCATTTAACAGATTATCATAAATATATTAACCGGGTAAATTTTAAACTGGCCACTCCTGCAGATAATAAAAATGCCGCATTGCCAACCGATGAAAGATTGGTTGGTTATACCGAAGGAGCTAAAGATCCATCACTGGAAACTATGTATTTTCAATATGGCCGGTACCTGCTTATTTCCAGTTCCCGTCCGGGTGGCGTGCCTGCTAATTTGCAGGGTATCTGGAACAAGGAACTAAGGCCGCCATGGAGCGCCAATTATACCACCAACATCAACGTTCAGATGAATTACTGGCCTGCCGAGCCAACCAATCTTTCAGAGATGCACCTGCCATTTATGGATTTTATTGGCAACGCCGCAGTCACGGGGAAGGTTACTTCAAAGGAATTTTATCATACCGGTGGCTGGGCCGTCCATCACAACAGTGATATCTGGGCGCTCTCCAACCCCGTGGGGGATATCGGTAAAGGCGATCCAATGTGGGCCAACTGGACGATGGGATCTCCCTGGCTGGCCCAACATTTATGGACACATTACGAGTTTACAAAAGACAAAAAATTTCTAAAAGAAAAAGCTTACCCGCTGATGAAGGGAGCAGCCGAATTCTGTATTGATTTTTTAACAGAAGACAAGAATGGCTACCTGGTAACTGCGCCGTCTTTTTCGCCTGAAAATAGTTTTATTGATGACAATGGTAAGAAAGGGAGTGCATCTGTTGCCACTACCATGGATATGTCCATCATCTGGGATTTATTTACCAACCTCATTGATGCTTCCAAAGAGTTACATGAAGATGCCGGCTTCCGGAATCTCCTCATTGCCAAAAGAAATAAATTGTACCCGCTACATATTGGTAAGAAAGGGAATCTGCAGGAGTGGTACAAAGACTGGGAAGATGTAGATCCGCACCACCGCCATGTTTCGCACCTGTTTGGATTGTACCCGGGCAGGCAGATTGCCCCCATCACCACCCCTGAATTTGCAGCCGCGTCAAAGAAAACACTGGAGCTAAGAGGAGATGATGGCACCGGTTGGAGCCTTGCGTGGAAGATTAATTTTTGGGCCAGGTTACTGGACGGCAATCACGCTTATAGAATGATTGGTAAACTGCTGCATATTACCGGGCAAAGCGGTACCAATTATGCCAATGGCGGCGGCTCTTATGCCAACCTGTTTGATGCCCATCCACCGTTCCAGATTGATGGCAATTTTGGAGGGATATCAGGCATGGCAGAAATGTTGTTGCAAAGTCATTTAGGTGATCTGCACTTATTGCCAGCGTTGCCTGATGCCTGGAATAGTGGTTCCATAAAAGGTTTGAAAGCAAGGGGGAATTTTGAAGTATCCATCACCTGGAAAGATGGCCGGCTTACCGGAGCAACATTCAATTCCGGATCAGGCGGGGGCTGCAAAATAAGAACTTCCATCCCGGTGAATGTAATCGGAGTTGATACCAAATCTGTAAAGGATGATAATGGGTTTGTAACCAGTTTCAATTCCGTTAAGGGCAGGGTGTACCAATTAACCATTCTTAAAAAATAACAGCATTCAAAAAGTCATGGCGGGTTAGAGTGTATTCAAAATTATCGGAAGGGTTGCCAACCTTTTTTAAAGTGTTTTGGGAGAAAATAACCTGCAAAAGGTTGGCAACCCTCTGTTGAGATGTGGCAATTTTAAATACCACTTGTCCGATCAATTGTATCAAAATTTATTTGCAATATCTTTACCCGAAACAAATACACCATGTCAATGAAATCAACAAATCAATCCGCATGGTGCAGTAATGCTACGGTTAACAGTTAAATAAATGCCCCATCACTTAACTCCACTTCACGATGCATAAAAAAACAAGTTTTTTAATTGCTTTTATTTTACTGTTTGTCTACAAATCATACAGTCAGCAACCCAACAACCAGCGGCTTGATTCTTTAGCCCTGGTAAAGCCAGGTGCCCCTCTCATAC
>JANPIJ010000462.1:0-12571 GCA_031424955.1 Ferruginibacter sp.
TTCATTGATTGAAGAAACAAATAATGAAATATTGTTATAAGACCTTTTATTAGAAGCAGATAGCAGAATACATACAACTAATCCTCATGAAGCTGAAGGCCTTTCTAAAGAAGATTACGACGAACTTATTTCATTAGTCAATGAACCTCCTGAAAAAGATACCATTTCTTACGATGAACTTAAATCTTCACTAAGCAGATGGTTTACGAAATAATTTTCAAGAAGCGTTTCCGCAATAAACTTCAAAATCTACTTAGTTATATTGAAAATGAATTTGGTTTATTAGTTGCACAAAGGTTTGCAAAGCAGCTTGACAAGAAATTCGGGACACTTCAAAAGCAACCATTTATTGGAAAACCATCGGTCTATATTCGAAATATACGAAGCATCCACGCCGGTAAACATAACAGGCTTTACTATAGAATTGAAGGCAATAAAATTGTTATTATAAACATGTACGATTCCAGGATTAATCCAAAAAGAAATAGGCTGAAGTAAATTATAGCGCTCATCATTACTTTCAGCAAAAGCTGTGGGACAAAATCAAACGCAGCAAAAAGCAGCAGAATACAACCCCGGAAATCCTCAGTATACCTCCCAAAGGAGTTCCTAATAGCTAAAAAGCACAAGAGGGCGATCCGCCCCGGCGGACAAGTCGCAACAATGTACCACAAAGCTGCTGCTTAGCCCGGACAAAAAAATAATCCAACTGAAAATCGCTTTCATATAACAATTAATCCAAATCCCGCTGTGTAAAAACTGTGAATAACCGTGAATAACTGTGTAAACATTCAGATTCACTTCTTAAAGCATTCATCTATATTTGCCGTCCTACTAAACTATAGAAAAAGTGCGTTTAAAGAGTCTTGAAATTAAAGGATTTAAAAGTTTTGCCGATAAAACCGTACTCCATTTTGATGAAGGCATTACCGGCGTCATTGGCCCCAATGGCTGTGGTAAAAGCAATATTATCGATAGTATCCGCTGGGTAATTGGCGAGCATAAAATCAGCAACCTGCGGAGTGAAAACCTGGAGAGCCTGGTGTTCAACGGCAGCAAAAGCCGCTCTGCCAGTGGTTTGGCGGAAGTGAGCCTCACATTTGAAAATACCAAGAATTTACTGCCTACCGAATTTAATATGGTGACCGTAACCCGCAAATATTACAAAAATGGGGAAAGCGAATACCGGCTCAATGATGTGGCTTGTCGCCTGAAGGATATTCATAATTTGTTTATGGATACCGGTGTTAGTACCGACAGTTATGCCATTATTGAACTGGGTATGGTAGATGATATTATTAAGGATAAAGAGAATAGCCGCCGTAAAATGCTGGAACAGGCTGCGGGGATAACTATTTATAAAACGCGTAAAAAAGAAGCCAAACTAAAGCTGGACGCAACGGAACAGGATCTTGCCCGTATCGAGGATCTGTTGTTTGAGATCAATAACCAACTGAAAAGCCTCGAGAGCCAGGCCAAAAAGGCGGAGAAATATTTCGAAATAAAGAAAGAATACAAGGAAGTAAGCATAGAACTGGCAAAAGCGGCACTGGAAGGATTCAACATCACCTACCGCGATCTAAATCATCAGCAACAGGCAAAAGTGGACAAGCGCCTTGAGCTGGAAGCCGCCATTGCTTTGGAAGATGCTGCGCTGGAGCAGGAAAAGCTGGGTTTTATTACCCAGGAAAAGAACCTGCAGGATCTTCAACACGCTTTCAACGATATGTTGGGGGCGGTACGTTCTAAAGAAAGTGACAAAAGTTTAGCTGCCCAGCGATTACAATATTTAAAGGAAAGAGAAGCCAGCCTGAACGACTTTTTACAAAAAGCAGGCGGCCAACTGAAGGGGCTTGACGAAAGCATACAGTTTACCAGTCTGCAAATAAATGAAGATGAAATAAAACTGGAAGAACTGGAAGGCAGGTTGGAAGAACTAAAAAATGCGGTGGAAGATAAGCGCCGCGTATTTGATGAAAAACGTAGTACCATTGATGCTTTGCGCCGGGAGAACCAGGCCATTCAAAGAAACCAGTTTGAAGCAGAAAAAAAAGTAGCCGTAGCAGATACCAGTATCCAGAATTTGCAACGCACCATTGTACAGATACAGGATGAGAAAACCCAGCGCCAAAGCCAGATACAACAACTAGAGGCCGAAAGGAAAGTGAAAGCGGACGAACTCGAACAAAGAAAAGTAGACCTGCAACAATTACAGGATCATCATGAATTTACCAAAGAACAGATATTCCAAACACAAAGTAAACTGGAGGCACTTCGGGCAGAACTGGCCGAAGAAAACCGGAAACTGGATAGTAAGAAAAACGAATACGCATTGCTGAAAAGCCTCGTGGATTCAATGGAAGGTTATCCAGAGAGCGTAAAGTTTTTGCACAAGAATCCTAACTGGAATCACGAAGCGCCATTGCTGAGCGATATTATTTATGTACAGCCTGAATATCGTGCGGCTGTAGAAAACGTACTGGAACCTTACCTGAACTATTACGTGGTAAACAACCTCGAAGAAGGTCTGAAAGCAATCCATTTGTTGGGTGATAATAAAAAAGGAAAGGCCAATTTCTTTTTGCAGGATAAGTTTACCGGTTTTGAAGAAAGTCATCAACCAGAGGGAACCATACCTGCACTCAGCGTAGTAGAGATTGACAGTAAATACAGTCATCTTGCCAAACACTTACTGGGCAATGTATTTATAGCTGAGAATGAAGATGCGCTTGCTAACAGTAATGGCGCTGTGGTATTGGAAAAAACGGGTAAATATGTAAAAGGGCAATACTCTATTACCGGAGGTAGCGTAGGTTTGTTTGAAGGGAAAAAGATTGGCCGTGCCAAGAATTTAGAGAAGCTGGTGGAAGAGATCAACGCCCAGGAAATAGTAGTCAATGAATTGAAGGCAACTATCCAGGCACGTCATAATGAAGTAATTGCTTTTAATGAGCAGTTGAAAGAAAATGCCATCAAACAAACCCAGCAGGATATCAATAACCTGACGAATCATGTTTTCAGTTTGCAGAATAAAATGGAGAACCTGCGTCACCTGGAAGAAACCAGCAGCAACCGGGTTGAGGACTTGCAGGAGCAATTGGAAACCAACCAGGATGCGATTTCAACCACCAGGGATGAACTTGAAAAACTGAATACCCAGTTAGAAGAGTTGACAGATAAAACACAGGTGGTGGAACAGGATTATGCTTCATCTGAACAGGAATACAATTTTGCAACAGCCACTTACAATGATGGCAACCTGCAGTTTACAAGGCAGCAAAGCAAGGTAGTTAGCCTGAAGCAGGAATATGAGTTTAAGAGCAGGCAGTTGAACGATTTAAAAGTACAGGTAGAAAGCAGTACGGTGCAACTAACGGAAGCGGCAAACAGCATTACGGAAACTGCAACCACACTGGCCGAACTGGAAGTGCTGGTTGTAACCATGCTGCAGAATAAAGATGTTGAAGAGAAGAAATTGAATGAAGCCGACCAGGCATATTACAACTTAAGAAATGCATTGGCGGCAAAGGAAAGTGAGCTTCGCCACAAACAAAAATCGAAAGAAACCATTGATCATTTATTGAGCGAAATAAAGGATAAGTTAACTGAATTGAAACTGCAACTGGCAGGGATGAAGGAGCGGTTACAGGTAGAGTTCAGGATTGATTTGGATACCATCATTGATGAGCCTCGTACCGGCGACACTCCATTGGAAGACCTGCAGGAAAAGAATGACCGGATGCGCAAGCGCCTGGAAAATATCGGTGAGATAAATCCCACGGCCATTGAAGCCTATACTGAAATGAAAAAGCGCTATGAGTTTATCATGGAGCAAAAGAACGACCTGGTAACGGCAAAGGATAGCCTTATGCAAACCATACAGGAAGTGGAAGCCACAGCCAACCAGCAGTTCCTGGATACGTTTAATAAAGTAAGGGAGAACTTCCAGAAAGTGTTCCAGGCATTGTTTACAGAAGATGATACGGCGGATATGGTACTCGTAGACCCAACCAATCTTGCAGATACAGGGATTGATATTGTGGCTAAGCCAAAGGGTAAGCGTCCATCCTCCATCGGCCAGTTAAGTGGAGGTGAAAAAACATTAACAGCAACTGCATTGTTATTTGCCATCTATTTAATTAAGCCTGCGCCATTCTGTATTTTGGATGAGGTAGATGCCCCATTGGATGATGCCAACGTAGGTAAGTTTACCAAGATGATTAAACAGTTTAGCGAGAACAGCCAGTTCATTATTGTGACGCACAATAAACAAACCATGAGTGCAGTGGATGTGATATACGGAGTAACGATGCAGGAGCCGGGTGTGAGTAAGTTGGTGCCGGTGGATTTCAGGTCGTTGAATTGATAACACGAATTTTAAAAGCACGAATTATACGAATTAGCAAAATACGAATTCACGAAAATATAGAACATAAATTGAAAGATAATTTGAACCCGGCAGTCGCCGGGTTTTGCTGTAGGAACAATTGGTTATTTCATTTTGAGCTGCTAAAAGGCGAAATACTCCAGTTCAGGACGATTCTTTATGTTGTTTAAAAGATATGAACGAAGCCCTGAAAGGGCGTGATACATTAGCGTAGATAAAGCGAAGGGTAAGATGAAATTAATAAACCACCACCGTGATGTCTTGATGTCATATTTAATCACCCAGTCAATACGTATTATATCAATGTTGTTATTCAAATCCTAAATTAAAAACATCATCTGGTTCCATTCCCATGTTATATCTCAAAAATTAACAATAAATAACCCTACCTTTCAATTATCAATTAACCTTAAAACATTTTTTATGAGCAACGAATCGATCATCATTATTTTGATACTGGGTGCTATTGCAGGCTGGTTGGGTGGAGTGATTTTTAAAGGGAGTGGTGTAGGATTGATAGGAAACATCATTATCGGTATCATTGGTGGGTTTATCGGCCATTGGGTGTTTGGGAAATTAGGTATCAGGATGGGCACCGGCTACCTGAGTTATATTTTGACGGCGGGCATTGGTGCGGCTATTTTATTGGCGCTGCTTAACCTTGTATTTGGAGGAAGAAGGTAAAGACTCGTTTTTATCCACTTATCTTTATTTATTTTTTTGCAAAAAGATACCCGCTGAAATGGGTATCTTTTTTAGTTCCAAAGCTTTCGTATTTTTGAGCCCTTATGTCAGCAGAAAAAATTATTGGTGATTGGAAAAAGAAGGTCTTTAAACCCGTCTATTGGCTGGAAGGGGAGGAGGATTATTATATTGACCTGGTAATGAATTATGCCGAGCATAAAATTTTACCGGAGAGTGAGGCGGGCTTCAACCTATCCGTTTTTTATGGCAAAGATGCCAACTGGAGCGATGTGGTAAACGCCTGTATGCGCTACCCGATGTTTGCTGAAAAGCAGGTGGTGTTGCTGAAAGAAGCCCAGCAAATGAAGGATCTGGAGAGGCTGGAAAACTATATTAAAAACCCTTTAACATCTACCATTTTTGTGGTGAGCCACAAAGAAAAAACAATTAATAAAACTACCAAACTTGGTAAACTGGTAAAAAAGGAAGCGGAAGTTTTTCTCTCAGAAAAAGTGCGGGAATATAAGCTGGTAGAATGGGTGACAGACTACCTAAAGTCCCAGGATTTTTCCATGACTCCCAAAGCGGTCCTGCTGCTTACCGAACATCTTGGTAATGATCTTAGCCGCATTGTAAATGAACTGGAAAAACTAACAGTCAATCTCGGGCAGCATAAAAGTATCAATGAAGATGATATAGAAAAATTTGTGGGGGTAAGCAAAGAGTACAATGTATTTGAATTGCAGGATGCACTCAGCAAAAAAGATTTGGCAAAAGCAATTAGAATCATTCAATATTTTGAAGGTAATCCAAAGGCGGCGCCCATACAGCAGGTGTTGCCTGCTCTGTATGGATATTTTAGCAAGCTATATTCCATCTTCGGTATGACCGATAAAAGCGAAGGGGCAATCAAACACTTATTTTTCAATAATAGTTTTGCAGCAAAGGATGCCCTGGCAGCCGCCAAAAAATATAATTATGAAGGTGTTGAGCGCTCATTACTTTTATTACATGAATACAATTTAAAAAGCGTAGGGGTCAACAGCACAGGTACTTCGGATGCATCATTGATGAAAGAGATGGTAGTGAAGATGATGGGATAGATAGTCGCTATGTCTCTGTTGCTGAGAAAGGGAAGACCGGGGATTTATTAATAGATTTTTCTGTACTTAATTTTTTATATGCTTTTACAGGAACAAATACAGGAGGCTTACAAAACTGCAACCAGTTATCCTGACCTGGTGTTTAAGTTAATTACAATTGGCGTGCAGTCATATACAGTACAAGTTGCCTCAGGCATTATATTGTATCGCTTTGATGGAGGCGCCCATGAGTTGCATCAACAAAAGAGCATTGCCCGTAAAGTTTGTGATGATTTCAGCAGGGATCTCACAATAAAGGCTGTAAGAGATAACCAGCAGGGAAAAACAGATTACCCTGGTTTTATGAATGATATTGCGAAGGCTGGTGTACAATTTTATGAAGCTGCATTTACCGGCAATTTGCGGGTAACTTATATTGGGGTTGGCGGTTTTTATGAAGAGGCAATACCGGTTTAATTAATTATTTGTCTGAAAGAAAAGAGCATCCCTATTTGTTAACGCTGTGCCTCCCCATTTTTAATTCTTAATTCTTAATTTTTTAATTAGCCTTAAAGAAGCGCATTGATCGCCGCCTCCTTATCCTTTGCCAGTTGTTCCTTCAATGCGTCTAACCCCTTAAATTTCGCTTCGCTTCGCAGGTGTTTCTTTAGGGTGATGGTAAGCGTTTCTCTATAAATATCTTTATCAAAATCAAAAATATTTACTTCTATCATTCGCTTCGTTCCATCAACGGTTGGGCGAATACCAATATTCATCATTCCACCTAAACTCTTAATTCCTGATTCTTCATTGTTAATTAAAACAGCGTACACTCCGTTACCCGGTATCAGCTTATTCTCATCGTCAATAAAGAGATTGGCGGTAGGGTAACCAATGGTTCTGCCTAGTTTGTTCCCTTCCACTACTTTGCCGCTGAAGAAATAATCATACCCTAAAAAATGATTGGCGGTATCAATATCGCCCTGCAATAAGGATTCCCTGATTTTGGTAGAACTGATGGTCATATCTTGCAGCATATAGCCCGGGATTTCTTTTACTTCATATCCATATTCAGAGGCCTTGTCTTCCAGTAATTGAAAATCTCCCCTACGTCCTTTTCCAAAGCGGTGGTCGTGGCCTATGATGATCGTGTGTGGATGGAAAGTCTTAACTATGAAGTCAGCGATATAGGCTTCAGCAGACTGGTTGGCAAATGCTTCCGTAAAAGGCACCACCACCAGGTGATCAATTCCATATTTTTCCAGCAAGCCGATTTTTTCATCCAGGGTATTTATCAAATATACCGGTCCGGGCTGTGTGCCAATGATCTTACGCGGATGTGGATGAAAAGTAATGATAATCGTTTCGCCGTTGGCTTTGGCGGCTTCGGATTTCATCAGTTGAATAATCTGCTGATGCCCGCCATGAACTCCGTCAAAGGTTCCAATCGTTATCAGTGCATTCCTAAAAACCGGTAATTGTTGTATGTTGGTATGAACAGTCATGTAAAATAGGTGCAAAACTACCTGAAAATTTATTAATGGTTAATTGATAATTCAAATATAGTTTTGCAACTCAATTAATACCATGAGCCTTTACAATAAAAGAGGGGTATCTGCCCAAAAAGAAGAAGTGCATGCTGCTACAAAGCATTTGGACCAGGGATTGTTTCCCAATGCCTTTTGTAAAATTTACCCTGATTACCTGGGTGGCGACGAAAATTTTGTATGCGTGATGCATGCTGACGGGGCAGGCACCAAAAGCATACTAGCTTATTTATATTGGAAAGAGACCGGCGATATATCTGTATGGAAGGGAATTGCACAGGATGCCATCGTGATGAACCTGGATGACCTGCTTTGCGTGGGCATCTACGATAATATCGTTTTCAATTCTACCATCGACCGAAACAAAACCATTATTCCCGGTGAAGTGTTATCGCAGATCATCAACGGTTCACAGGAGTTATTTGATGCATTAAAAGAATTTGGTGTACATATTCATTACCTCGGTGGTGAAACTGCTGATGTGGGTGATGTGGTTCGCACAGCCGCAGTAAATGGCACCATGACCTGCCGCTGGCCCAAAAGCAAGATCATCAGCAATGATAAAATAAAAGCAGGGGATGTGATTGTGGGCCTCGCCAGTTATGGGCAGTCAACTTACGAAAGCGAATACAACAGCGGCATTGGAAGCAACGGTTTAACCAGTGCAAGGCATGATGTGCTGAGTAAATATTATGCCGATAATTTTAAAGAAAGTTACAATACCAGCCTTGATGAAGCGGTGGTTTATATTGGGAAAAACGAATTGTCGGATACAATTTCCTTTAAAGTGGATGATGAATTATTCACTACCAATATTGGCAAACTGATTCTATCCCCAACCCGTACTTATGCGCCGGTTTTAAAGCCGCTGTTAGAAAATCATTTTGAAAAGATACATGGACTGATACATTGCAGTGGAGGCGGTCAAACAAAGTGCCTGAAATACCTGCCGGACAACTTCAGGATCGTTAAGGATAATTTATTTGACGTGCCTGAAATATTCAAAATAATTAAGGAGAGCAGCGGCAGCAACAATAAAGAAATGTACGAAGTATTTAACATGGGCTGCAGGCTGGAGATATACTGCGATGCCGCAGATGCAGAAACCATGATTAACGCAGCCAAATCTTTTAATATTGATGCACGGGTAATTGGTAGGGTGGAGGCGAATGATAAGAAGGAGCTGGTTATTAAATTGAAAGATGAAGCAATTGTGTATTGAAGCAAAACAGGTTTACTTTTTACTGAAGTAAACCCGTTGATTAAAATAAAGTTTTATCAATACGCAGATAAACCGGGCTTGGGTTTTCTAGTTACTTTATATTTTTAAAACTGGTAAATTTATCAGCATGTATGGTTAAAATTGCTGTAGAACTGTTATTTGAAGAACGTGTACTTTGGTTTAACCAGGGTTGTAATTTTTAAAGGTTTTGCTGGAAATAGTTTCTGTGCGTATGCAGCAGAGGAATTGCTAAGTACACCCGCTGGTGTAGTGTTTTGTGTGACATCCTGTTTTTCAATAATTGTTATATCTTCCTTTTTATCGTAAAAAACAAAACCCTGACCTAAAATTAATCGGCTACCTCCATTCTTCTTTTCAATAATTACATTGTCAAAAGTTACGGCACTTCCCGGAGCTATTTTCTTGAAATATTCATCGGCACCTTTTAAAGACTCCCCACTCAAATCAACTTTAATTACCTGGGGGAAGCCTCCTCCCGAAAAATATATTGTGGCCGATACAACTGAGTAGTCAGGATTATCACAGTTTAACTCTTTTATATTTTTAAGTTGATTCACATGAATCCTTGGTCCTGGTATTCCGGATAGTGTAAGTTTTGGCGTTTGTTCCAATATCCTTTTGGGGACATTTTTTTTTGTAATTTCAATTACCCCATTTATTCCAGCCTCTCCATATTTTTTAAGTGCACTCTCCCCTTTGATTACATTTACACTTTGTATATTATCTGCACTAATGCTTGCCAAATTATAACCTAATGCTTTTATTTCGCCATCTACTACATATAGTGGTAGTGGCTTTTTAGATTGAACCACAACTTCCGGTAAATTATTGGGTTTTAGTTGTATTGAGATCAATGCAGTTTTTCCACTCGCATCAATGATATCATCCAGCTTTTCACCTTTTAAGATATTTACCGAACTTATTTTTTCAGGTGGAATAGCGTTCATCTCTGCCGGGGTTGAGATTTTACCATCAATGTAGATTAATGAATTTGATAAGTCTCCATTTATAACTGTTTTATTACCTGATATTTTTAAAGAATTATTTTTATCATCTGCAAAAATAGTGTCTGATGTAATAAATATTGCATCCTTTAGGGTAAGTTCTAATACACCATAGCGGCCTTTGTTGCCATACCGTTTTTTGGCTTCAGCGGGACTGTATGTTACAAGACTGCTGTAGAGGGCAATATTTTTTTCAATATAATCCATTCCTAAATTTCCAATTTCTTTTGAATCAACAATTATCAACGCTTTGGTTTTAAATAAATCAGTTTTCAAATAGTTCGTATCAGTATGTTTGCTATTGATATAAATTCCGCCAGTGGAAACAAGCTTTGAGTCTAAAATATTTTCAGTATGGGCGGCATTTATTTGATTAACATTCGCAAATTTTTCAATAGCAGCCAATATATTAGCAGCTATCTTTTCCCTTCCGGCATCTGTATTTAAATAAGCCAGATCATTCTTATTGGTGATATAGCCAGCTTCAATCAAAACAGCCGGACAGGAGCTCTCTTGCAAAACCATAATACCAACTTCCCTTTGTTGCGGAAGGTCTGAAACAAATAAAGGAAAATCATTTTTAAATTCTTTAATCACTGCAGAGGCGAATAATTTACTGCCAACTGAATTTACAAAATTGTCTTTTGCTACATATACCAACATGCCAGTTTTTGAATTGGCTGCTTCGGGAGTTGTGCTGGCAATATGTATTGAAACAAAAAGATCTGCATTTTGAGCTTTGGTAAAATCAGCTTTTTCCTGAACAGTCTGGAAAATATCCGTTTCTCTTGTGAATACCAGGTTGATATTGGCATTGCTGTTCAATGCTTTTATCTTTTTAATAATCGCAAGTGTCAGTTCTTTTTCTGTTATGCTGCCATCAATACTCCTTGCACCTGCATCGGTTCCGCCATGGCCGGCATCAATTACCACCGTTATTTTTTTGCCATTGTAAACTGGATTGTTATTGCTTTTAAAGGGTTTTGCTTTTAAAGTAAATGCTGCAAAAACCAATACAGCCAATGGCAATACCAGTATTCTTCCTACATAACTTACTTTGGGATTTTCATTTTTTGTTAGCATAAGTAAACGGCGTTTGATGGGTGAATAAAAAAATGGATTGGTTAAATGAAAACGATGTTGCGGATAGGTGGCTTGTAAAATCATTGCGGCAAAGGTTTCGGTGTCGCTATCTTCGACAGCTATTTTATCAGCCACAAATTCATGGATCATATTCAACTCTTTGCGTATGAACCAAAAAAACGGATTGCACCAGCAAACAATCAGCGTAGCATTGATAAACAATTTATCATAGCTGTGTTTTTGTTGCACATGCGCCAGTTCATGTTTAAATATCTGATGCCCTGTAGGGCTTTCGGGATCAATGTGATCGTTCCAGAATATGTATCTTAAGAATGAAAAGGGCGTTCCTTTGGCGGTAGTATTTACAAAATAAACATTCTCTACCAGGCTGTGCCGGTGTTTTTTAAATAGGGTACGGATCCTAAAAATCGTTTGTATAAATGCACCGAAAAACACGAGTGTGATAAGTAAATATAAAATTGTCAGGCCTTGCTCTGTTGATATATTGGTTGGCTTTGATGTTACAATAATTTCATCCAAATACTCATTGCTGCTTCCCACAACCTGCAAAAGCTGAATGGCTTGTGGCGCAGTTGCATCAGCCGAATGCCATATGTAGATCTCAATAAAGGGAAGCGATAGGGATAATAACACAATGGACAGTAAATAAAACCGGTTGTACTGGTGAAATATTTTATTACGTAATAGTAACCAGTAGTAGCCAAACAATATGCCGGAGCAGATCGTAACTTTAAGCAGGTAGATGGCGAATGGTAGCATGTGTAATGAGTTATGAATGTTGAGTAATCAAAAAGAGTTTTGAATTTAATTAGCACATTGTCAAATTAGCTAATTAGCACATTATTTAGTTTTCTTCAACTGTTTTAGCAGCAGTTCCAAATCATCAATACTTAAATTATTTTCCTTCACCATAAAGGAAACCGCGTTACTAAAATTGCCTTCGAAGTAGCCTTTCACAAAACTCTTCATAGTAGTTTTGCTGTAAGCATCTTTACTTATCAATGGATAATATTGATGCATACGGCCAAATACCTTCAACCCAACAAATTCTTTTTCGGTTAAAATTTTTATGATAGTAGCTACAGTATTACTATGTGGCCTGGGATCTGGCAGTTCGTCAATGATTTCTTTTAAAAATGCTTTTTCTAATTTCCAGATTACCTGCATAATCTGTTCTTCTGCTTTTGTCAGTACTTTCATAATTGTTTGTTATTGCTAAAACAAACCTATAACTAATAGTTTAGTTTAACAACTATATTTTTAGTTATTAACGAAATTTAACAGTTGGCACAAAAATTAATTTCCATTGCTCAAATGCATTGGGTTAAATTTGCAGCGATAGAAAGCGGGGGAGGAGTGTGATTTTTTAATATAAAATTGAAGAAATTATTTCAAACCAGCAACGGGTTCTGTAAACAGATCGGTCATTGAAGATGACTATATTTGTAGAAGTAGAGCAGGATAAATACCTTGATATAAGCAGGCATTTGTGTAAGCATCAGGCAGGCAGCAAATTAAAA
>JANPIJ010000463.1:0-21429 GCA_031424955.1 Ferruginibacter sp.
ACCTTTATGGGCGCAGACGATTTAGCATTTTCCCAGGGGCTGCTCCAGCATGTAAGTAATCCTCTTTATTATTGCCTTTGTATCAATGCCAATATATATATTGAAAAAACAATTCCTCCTATTAACTTACTTCGGAAGCTCAACTGTAACTTAATTATTGGTACCGATAGCTACGCAAGTAATCACCAGTTAAATATTTTGGAAGAAATAAAAACGATTCAACAGGAAAGTGATTATTCAATTTCATTGATAGAAATACTGCAATGGGCTACCATCAATGGGGCAACCGCATTAAGGCTGCAGCATAAGATCGGTAGTTTTGAAACAGGTAAAAGGCCGGGGATTGTATTAATTGAAAACCTGGATGATTTACAGACTACTTCAACGTCTAGTGCAAGGCGAATACTATAATTTGCTGTAATTTTTAGAAAATTTCGTTTAAAACGGCCAGTGTTCTCATCTGGCCGAAATCGGGGATATGCAAAGCATAATAATCCTGGTAATACAGTAACAATTTTCGCCTGGTGTGATGGTGCAGTTTAAACTGCGATAATTCACCCGGCTGCATTACTTTTAAAAATTGTGACGTAATCAGCGCATTTTCACCATCCATAAAATGGGGGTGTTCCGGCTGCCCCGATACAAAATTTCCTTCTTCCAAATCCAGTATAGTGTTTTCCCCATTGTAATCATCATTTATTCTGAAACCAAAAAAATGGGCTAATTGAAGCGCAAAGTAGAGGGCAAAATTAGCTGTAATCATTTTATCGGCTCCATCCAATTGTATCAAAGCATCTTCACAAAAATAAAACAGTGGGGTATTTTGCTCTGGTTGCTTTAAACATTTTTGTAATAATTCTACCATATACAAAGCGATGCTGTTTTTAATTACATCGCTCAATACCTGCTGAAATAAATAATCCCACTTAAACTCCTTTATGCGCTGCATCGGCTTTTGATCACTATGGTAAACTATTAAATCAAGTATTGCCCCGGGCTGAAAATGATTGGCTTTTGCAGAAGATTGTTTTGCAGTTCTTACACCATTTACCATATAGGTTTGCACCCCAAACAGTTCTGTAAATATGGTAACTACCACGCTGGTTTCACCATACTTGATGCTACGTAAAACGATTCCTTTTGTTTTGTGTGTCATACAACCAATTATCCACCGCAGCGTAAAACTTAAGAGTTCAAATATGTATGCTGCTCTTCAAAAATAGTAAACATTATGCTACCACACAGGCAATAGTGCAATTTCAAAGTCAGTCACCCCAAAAGGTACCCCACATTGAAATACAGCGCTTACATTTTACCGATAACCCAACATAACACCAGCTAATCAGTTCAGTTACGTTCAAATTGTTTTTCTTTGCAACTTTCAAATCAATGACTCATTATGTGGAAACGTTTAGGGATTTTCGTACTTAATTACCGCCTGCCGCTTTTGATTGCCTTATTTGCAGTAACCGGTGTGATGGGTTATTTTGCCAGTAAGGTGAAGCTTAGTTACGAATTTGCAAGAGCGATACCCACAGATAACCCGAAGTATAAAGAGTATAAGGATTTCAGGGAAAAATTTGGCGATGATGGCAACGTGTTGGTGGTAGGGGTACAAACAGGTAAGTTATTTGAGCTGAATAATTTTAAGGCATATTTAGATTTACAGCAACAAATAAAAAAAGTGAGTGATGTAGAAGATGTATTGGGGATACCATCATCTGTTAACCTGCAAAAGGACTCCCTGACAGAAAAATTGAATGCCGTAAAAATATTTCCGGATACTATTCACACTCAGGCTGATCTTGATTCCGCCAGGCGCATATTCTTCAATCTTCCCTTTTATGAATCCCTCATGTATAATGCGGATTCCAACGCTTATTTAATGGGAGTTCGGATCAATAAGGATTCGCTCAATTCCTCCAAGCGTACCCGGATAGTAAAAGAGATCACTACAGCCGTTAATTATTTTGAAACCAACACAAAAATTAAGACGCATTTGAGCGGCCTGCCTTTAATAAGAACCGTAGTAGCAGATCGTTTGCAAAAGGAGATGAAAATATTCTTAATTGGTTCCTTACTTTTGAGCGCATTGATTTTATTACTTTTCTTTCGCTCCTTCAGCACGATGTTGCTTTCCCTGTTCGTGGTTATACTTGGTGTTATCTGGAGCCTGGGCGTATTGCAATTATGTGGTTACAAAATAAGTCTGCTTACTGCCTTAACTCCGCCACTGGTGGTTGTAATTGGCATACCCAATTGCATCTATTTCATCAATAAGTATCATACTTCTTTCATCAGCAGCGGCGATAAGCATCAATCGCTGGTAGATATGGTGAGTAAAATGGGGGTGGTTACCTTATTTTGTAATATATCTGCCGCCATTGGCTTTGCGGTGTTTGCACTTACCAAAAGCGCCATTTTGCAGGAATTTGGCGTAGTGGCCGGGATTAGTATTATGCTCATATTTGTTATTTCATTTGTTCTGTTGCCATCGGTTTTAAGTTATTTACCTACCCCGAAACCTAACCAGGTTAAATATTTGAATAATAAATTTATTACGTCTTTTTTATTAAAAATTGAAGGCTGGGTAGTTACTCATCAAAAGCCGGTATACATATTTACGGCGATCATCCTGGTATTTTCCATTGCAGGTATTTTTAAATTAAATACGGTTGCTTTTATAGTAGATGATTTGCCCAAAACGGATAAGATATATACGGACCTGAAGTTTTTTGAGAAAAATTTTAAAGGGGTGATGCCCCTGGAGATAGTGGTGGATACCAAAAAAAGAAACGGGTTATCCGGAATGCGGGCACTTACAGTGTTTGAAAAAGTGGATTCCCTGTCGCAATATATTGCGGCCCAAAAAGAGATGAGCCGCCCTTTAAGCATCGCCGAGGGATTGAAATTCGCCAAACAGGCATTTTATGAAGGCGATTCCGCCAATTACTTGTTGCCCAATAGTTTTGATGGAGCTTTTGTGGGAGAATATTTGCGGCCAAATAAAAGCGACACCGGCCGGAAAAATAATTTCACAAAAATGTTATCTTCTTTTATGGATAGCACGCGGCAAACTACCCGGATAAGTGTAAGCATGGCCGATATCGGTACTAAACAATTGCCCGTTATTTTAGAGGGTATTCAACAAAGGGCCAACCAGTTATTTGATTCCAGCCAGTATAGGGTTCAGCTAACAGGCACCAGTATTACATTTTTAGAAGGGAGCAGTTTTATCATTAGCGGGTTGAAAGAAAGTATTTTTTGGGCTTTCTTACTCATATCACTCTGTATGCTATACCTTTTTAAATCGGCGCGGATTTTAATTTGTTCATTAATACCCAACCTGATTCCTTTAGTGATTACCGCTGGTATAATGGGATGGGCAGGGGTACCGCTAAAGCCATCTACCGTACTGGTTTTTAGTGTCGCATTGGGGATAGCCATCGATATCACCATCCGCTTTTTGGTTAATTATAAGCAGGAACTACCAATCTATAATAACAACAATAGCGAAACCGTAGCGGCAACCATCAAAAACACGGGTCTTAGTATTGTATACACCTCCCTGGTTTTAATAGCAGGATTTATTATTTTTTGTTTCAGTAGTTTTGGTGGCACCATCGCCCTGGGTTGGCTTACATCGGTAACCTTATTGGTTGCCACCATTACTAACCTGGTTTTATTGCCAGTATTATTATTGAACACAAGGAAATAGTGATGAGAGAATCACAAAAAATTATTTTGCAAAACTTCACATAATATCTGTAAAATGTCACCATTTGCCTTTTGCATTAATGTGGATTTACTATCCTATTGCGAAGAGATATATCTCATTAATTCATTACCTCAATATGAACAAAATATACAGAGAAAAAATCCGCTTTGAGCGAATGGTATTTGAAAAAATTATAACTAGTTATTTAAAAGTGAAGTTGCCATTATCATTATAAAGTATTATCCTTTTTGATTGTTAAAGGAAAGTAAAATTATATTTGGCAAATAAAAATAGAATCCCAAAATTTGTCTTTGAGCAATTTTTTAAACAATTTTCTTTAATGCAGCGTTATGGTATTGTTAATTGTCCATATCTATTCAATTTAAGTCATTTTAAAAACCCACAAAATCTAAAAAGAGCTTATGAAGAAATTTATCTACATGTGTGTCATTTTATTGGTTTGTTCTAACCAAATGTTGGCGCAGAAGATGGTTACCGGAACCATCAAAGATGAAAAAGGCACACCTCTTCCAAATGTTTCTATAGTAGTTAAAGGAACAAGTGTTGGAACAATCACCAAATCGGATGGAACCTATTCTCTCAATGTTCCAGCAAATGCAAAGCAATTAGAAATTAGTTCTACAGGATTTATAACTGAAAACATTAATATCGGTTCAAGGTCAAGTTATTCTGTAACACTTTCATCTTCATCCAGAAGTTTAGAAGAAGTGGTAATTACCGGTTATTCAAATGTAAAGAAATCGCAATATGCAGGTGCTGCAACTAAAGTGGGTAAAGACAAGGTAAACTATGTTCCTAATGCATCTTTTGATCAAATTCTTCAGGGAAAGGTGCCTGGGTTGTTAGTAACAGTGGGTAGTGGACAACCTGGAGCAGCTGCCAGAGTTCAGATTCGTGGCGCAGTTTCTATTACAGGTGGTAATTCTCCTTTATACGTAGTAGACGGTATGCCTGTGGAAGGAGGCGTTTTTCAATCTTTAAACCCGAATGATTTTGAGAGTGTGGAGGTTTTAAAAGATGCGGTTGCTACTGCACAATACGGAAACAGAGGATCTAGCGGTGTAATAGTGGTAACTACTAAAAGGGGCCGGACTAATAAATTATCTGTGTCCTACAACGGACTCGGCGGATACACTGAGGCTGGGCAACAGAAGTTTGATATGATGAATTCTACTGATTTGCTTCAGTTCCAAGAAATTTTGGGACAAAAGGTGGGTAATAGTTTACCAGGTTGGGCTTTTAGCCGCAAAAATCCGGCAAATTCTTCTCTACCTGCTACTACACTTACTCAATACGATAAAAATTTAGATAGTTTGAGGGCAATCAATGAAAACTGGAAAGATATCTTTTTACAGAGAGGAACTTTTGCAAGTCATGACCTGAATTTATCCGGCATGTCAGGAAATACAAGGTATTTTTTGTCTGGAGGCTATTATAGTGAAGATGGTATTGGGTTACGTTCAGACTTAAAAAGGTATACCGCCAGGGCCAACATTGAAAGCAAAACAGACAAATTGAGCTTTATCTTTAATAGCAGTGCAGGTTATACCAATAGAAATTTTATTGAATCAGAAAACGGAGTTGCATTGGCAAATCCTTTTGCAGCTGCATATCTTGCTTTACCTTATCAAAAATTATACAACCCAAATGGTACAGTTGCAACAGGATCAGGACGAGTAGGTCCAAACGCATTTGACAGAATAAGCACTACTACTAGTTTCAACGATCAGTTGAAGTTTTTAGGCAGTATGAATTTGACATATAATTTGACAGGTAATTTTTATGTTGGAGGTTTTGCCGGCATTGATTACCGACAAACAACTAATGAAAGATCTATCTATCCAAATACATTTGCATCAAATACTGCTGGATTTCCGGTTGGACCTGGTGGCGGGTCAACAGTAGGTCGTGGTTCATATAATAACGCAACGAATAGTTTCATGCAGACTGTTGTAAGAGCAATTGGTGGTTATCGTAAAATTTTTGGATTAGATCATGATGTGGATATGCAGGTAGTTAGCGAATACACCAGGGAGAAAACGAAAAATTTTGGATATACAGGATATGGAATTAGCACTAAGTTGTTAAATACCCCAGCCGGAATTACTCCGGGAACTGTTGGTAATGCATTAATCCCAGTATTATCAGGGGGAAAATCAGGTCGTTCGTTGTATGGGGCAATGCTGTTGGCTAAGTATAGCTATAAGGGAAAATATACATTTAATGGTTCTTTTCGTAGAGATGCCTCATCACAGCTGCCACTTGCAAACAGATGGGCAAACTTTTATGCAGGTGGTGCGAGTTGGAATATAATTAAAGAAAAATTTGCTGAAAATTGGAGAAAAATAAATGATTTAAGGTTGCGCATTTCTTACGGAACAGCGGCAAATGCGGACGGATTTCCTTTTGGAAATTTTGGGTATCTTACAACCTACGGAAATGGTTCGTATGCGGGAAACCAAACTATTGTGGCTACCAACGCAGGTAATCCCGATTTAACATGGGAAAAAATCGCAACACTAAATCTTGGGCTTGATTTCGCATTTTTTAACAACAGGTTAACCGGTTCATTAGATGCCTATGATAAAAAAGGATCTGATCAGGTTGTTACTCAAACATTACCGGCTGAATCAGGTTTCCTTAGCCAGGATGTAAATGCTGCTGTTGTAAGTAATCGGGGTATTGAGTTGGGACTTAATGTAGAAGTTGTGAAGACTGCTGATTTGGTTTGGTCAGTTGGTGGTAATATTGCATACAACAAGAATAAAGTCGTTAGTCTTGGGAAAGTTAATGAATTTGAACAAGGAACTGAAATAGTGCGTGTTGGACTTCCTTTAGGCAGTCACTATATAGTAAAATGGGCGGGTGTGGATGCTTCAACGGGCGCACCTTTGTATTATAAGAAAGATGGAAAAATCACCAATGTTTATAGCGATAATGATAGAGTTGCAGAATTTGGTACATTTAATGCTCCATGGATAGGTGGTTTTAACTCAGCTGTTAGTTACAAAGGATTTACACTAGATGTACTCTTTTCTTTCCAAGAAGGATTTAAGCGTTTCAATAATCAGGATTTCTTTCAGTTAAATCATGCTTTTGCTAGCCAGGGATTTAATTTAAGAAAAGAAATGTTAACTATGTGGCAGTCTCCGGGTGATGTTACCAACATTCAAAGCCCACTTACCCAAAGGCAATTTGTTTCAAAGGACATACAGGATGCGTCTTTTTTAAGATTTAGAACGCTGTCGCTTTCGTATAATTTACAGCGTTCACTTATTAGTAAGATCAGATTTTTTGAAAATGTTCGCGTATATGTACAAGGGCAGAATTTATATACCTGGACAAACTGGGTGGGATTTGATCCGGAAGATAATAATAACATTGCAGCATATGAATATCCAACCCCTCGTACCTTAACTTTCGGTATGAATGTTACATTTAAATAAAAATTTCTATAAATTATTATAATATGAAAAAATTAAGAAATGTATTTGCAATACTTTGCCTGATGTTTGTTTTTACTTCATGTAAAAAAGAGCTCGAGTTAAGACCTACAGATGCAATAGATATTTCCAAGGCGTTTTTATCAGTTCGCGATGTAGAGCAGGGTTTGCTAGGAGTATATGGTAGTAATAACCAGACTAATAAAATTTATATTGGTTCAATATTAGCTGATGAAACCAAAATTTCTAACGAAAATCGTGGACAGGGTCAATTTGAATTTAAATGGCAATACTCATCCGGTACCGGAGGTGTTACTGCCGCATACCGACAGTATTTTACCATGATTGATCGTATTCATAAGGTAATAGATGGTATGAGTAATGTAACACCCACTACTTCTGATGAAACAAACCAAATGGCAAGAATTCGGGGTGAGTTATTTGCCCTGAGGGGTATTGCTAACTTTGAATCGCTCATCAATGTTATGCCGCCCGGGTATGATGCTAATGCATTAGGTATAGCAATTGTTACTAAATCTTGCTTAGAATGTACTCCTTCCAGAAATAAGGTGGGTGAAGTAATTGCTCAAATTGAAGCAGATTTGGCTTTAGCTAAGGCTGAGGCAAATATTCCTACTGCCCCTTCGGATCCACTGCGGTTAAGTAAAGCCGCAATTTCAGGCTATCAGGCGAGAGTTGCATTGTTGAAAAAAGACTGGCCGGCTGCGATTACATTTGCTTCCGATGCAATTACACAATCTGGTAAAACGTTGAGTGCCAGCAATGCATTTGCAGCCTATTGGAAAGATGAAAATGAAAATGAAACAATCTTAAAATATCGTAATCAGACTAGTCCTGTGTTATTGTGGCGTGATACTAACGGGGATGTGTTTTTTGAACCTTCTGACAAATTAAAAGGTTTATTTAACCGCATTAATGATATTCGTTTTTCTACTTATTTTAGTGCATCAGGGTCGGATACTTCTATCGTGGATAAATATAAAGGGTCTAGTTTTGGTGCCACAATTAATGATCTTAAAATTATTAGACTTTCTGAGTTATATCTAATTCGAGCTGAAGCATATGCTGAAACAAATGCTCTTTCTTTAGCTGCAAACGACTTAAATATTTTGAGGACTGCCCGTATCAATGGTTATGTACCTGAAACATTTACTACCTCTTCTACTGCTATTGCTGCCATTTTAGCTGAAAAAAATAAGGAGTTGTGTTTTGAAGGGTTTCGTTATTATGACCTTAAAAGAAAAAATTTACCTATCAATAGGTTAGCAACGGATGTGCAGAGCAATACATGGCAAAATCTGAATGCAAACGATTATCGGTTTACTTTACCAATACCTCAAAACGCAATTGATGCAAATCCTAATACTCAACAAAACCCTAATTATTAAATGATATCTTTTTTGAATTAAATGGCAAGGGTTGTGTTAGGAGGTATATTTCTACAGGTATAGTTTTATTTGATCAAGTAAAGATTTAGGGTAAAATAGTCTTAGATTCTGGAGTAGATTATCGGTTTAGCAGAGGATTGATATTTTAATTCTTTTGCAGTAACATATTTAATTTTAAATATTTTTTAAAAATGAAATTTATGAAACATATGAGATATATATATTTCTCAGTATTATTGTTGGTCGTAATGGCTGGCTGTACTAAAAGTGACCAAAGCAATATAGTAATCCCTGCGGCTGAGGTGCATTTTTTATCCGCAACTAAAAATGTCGGTTATCCTGTACGAAATGCGCCATTGGATTCTTTTGTGGTTCAGGTGGGAACAACTAATGTGTCTAATGTAGACCGAACAGTGTCATTTAATATTACTTCCCCTACTGGTGCTGTGAAAGGTACTGATTATAATGTTGTCTCTCCCTCTACCGGTAATACTGTTGTAATACCAGCCGGTAAAGCTGTTGGGTCTATTAAGATTCACGGTATATTTAGTGCCTATGCTGCTGGAAAAAGGGATACGTTGGTGTTTACTTTAGCTCAACCCTCATTGCCCGTATCCAAATTTAGCGATACTGTCAACTTGATTTTGCAAAGATTTTGCGATATAGTGCCAGCAGATTTTTCTGGTAATTTTAAAGTGTTGTTAGATGAGTGGGCAGATTATTCTGTTGGTGATATCATTCCACTTACTGTAAGTGGTGATACCGTAATGTTTAGATATTTTGCCAGTGCTGCTGTTCCAATAAAAATCCTGGTAAACAAGACCACAGGTGTTACTTCAGTTGCAAAACAGGTTTATGGTAGATATGGACCAACAGAGGTTTTCTCTTGTGCGAGTGTTGCAGGAAGTGCATTCAATACAGTTAATGCTTGTGATAAAATAATAGGTGTCAATTTAAATCATACTTCTCCCCTTGGTAATTATGGTAATTATGCAATTAGATTACAGAAACAATAAATATTATTGATAATCGAAGGCAGGCTATTCCCAGGAGTAGCCTGTTTTTTTTTCATCAATCGGCTGCTGTTTTGAATCTAAGCGGATTGTATTATACGATCTCAATAGCTTTAAAGAAAAGCTAACTAAGTTTAGCAACGAACCAACAGGGCATTTATCCAGGCAAAACAATTGAGATAGAAAAACTTTGATTAACCCACATTGCAGGAAATCTATTAGTTGGTTCAGTAATTTCAGGATTTTAAACTTTATTTTTCTCCTTTACTCGTGGGGGAGTACAGGCCAATACTTCATAATCCAAGCATAGAGGAGGAATGCCATTTGTAGTACACAAATACTAAATAAATTAGTAAATATTTACGGATATTTGAGGCTAACAAAAAAAATATTGAAAGTCAACAAATAAAATCTATAGTACACAAACCGAAACTCTAAAAATCATAAATCAATTATTTTCAATTAATTATATAAAGGTGGCTGCAATGTTGGTTAAAATGACAGAAACCATTTGGCGCCTGTTGAACCTCGTCAACACAGGGTAGTTAAGTAAAACTACTTTGCACTTAAATTTTTATGCCATTTTTTGATAAATGTTAAAATTAGTTGCCCATTTGTTAATATTTATTAGAGAGCCACTTAATTACCGCTTTCAAAAGTTAAGAAGATGTAAAAAAGCAGGAATATTAAAGTTACACAATTCCCACTTTTTAGAGTTTTGTTAATTATATTTGAATACTAAACCAATTGCACATGAGAAAACTGATGCTTTCCTTTTCAGTGGCATTATTATGTATGCTTACTGCTACAGCGCAAGACCGGCCGCTGTCCGGAAAAATAACCGATGAAAAAGGAGTACCCATACAAGGTGTCTCCATTATCAGCCCAGATGGTAAGTCCGGCACCCAAACGGACCAGGACGGAAATTATAGGTTAACACTGCCACAAAGTGTAAAATCGCTGACTTTTTCCGCCGTCGATTTTGAAATCGTTACAAAAACTTTGGGAAATTCATCCACGCTCAGCTTTTCATTAATCAGTTCCAACAAGAGCCTTTCCGAAGTGGTAATTACAGCTTATGGAATCAAACGCGACAAGAAATCACTTGGCTATTCTACTCCTGTTATTTCATCAGAGGATTTAACTTCAGTAAGAAATACTAACATTACAAATGCCGTTGTTGGTAAAGTAGCCGGAGTTCGTACACAAGGCACAGGTGGTTCATTTGCAGGATCATCTATCCTGATAAGGGGTTACACTTCCATGACGGGTTCGAGCGCACCACTTTTTGTGATCGATGGTGTACCTATTGACAATGGTGGTGGTGCTGTGGCGCTTCAAAATGGTGTAACAACTTCCAATCGTGCAGTGGATATTAATCCTGATGATGTTCAGGAAATGACTGTATTGAAAGGTGCTGCTGCAACTTCACTATATGGTTCCCGTGGTGCAGCAGGTGTAATCCTGATTACTACAAAAAAAGGCACCCGTAAAAGCAAAAATAATATAGATTTTAATTCTTCTTACTCTATCGTAACAGTAAACCGGTTGCCGGAGTATCAAAATGAATATGCGCAGGGTAGTTCCAGTGGTATAGATACCGCCACAACCACAGTTGGTATATATAATCCAAATGCTTCCACTTCCTGGGGCCCAAGAATCAGGGGGCAAAATGTTACCAATTATTTTGGAAAGCAGGAAGCGCTGAGTGCTTACCCCAATAATGTTGCTGATCTGTTTAAGAACGGTTACAATCGTCAGAATACTATTAGTTTCAGTGGCGGAAGTGAGAAAACATCTTATAGAGTATCTTATAATAATACCGAGGAAACCTATGTAGTTGACCGCAATAAGCTCAAAAAAAATGTATTAACCCTCAACCTGAATTCAGAGGTAACTAAAAAATTAACAGTGAGTACTTATATAAGTACCAATTATACTTCCTCTGTAAGAACCCAACAGGGAAACCAGCTTTCCAATCCTGTATTTAGATCATTATTTACCCCAAGGAGTTACGATCTTACAGGAAGCCCTTATTATAATTCAACTGGTGCCCAGTTGTTCTATGGTGGCGAAGACAATCCTTACTGGTCGATAGAAAACGTTCGGTATAATGACAAGGTTGATAGAATAATAGGAAACTTAGGGTTGAGGTACCAGTTTACTGACTGGTTGAATGCAGATGTAAAGATTGGAGGTGATATCCAGTCTTTCAGCTCACATGGATACGATGAAATAGGATCTCGCGGAGGCGGTAACACCTCTGCCAACGGTACCGGTGGCATTATTGATACTAAATCAAGCTTGAGAAATATCAATTCTTATGCCACCCTGAATGCGCAAAAGAGGTTTGGAAAATTTAATATTATTGGTACTGTCGGAAATGAAATTTATGATAACTATTCAAATTCTCTCAGTGCAAGAAGCACCGGATTGGCAATTAGAGGTTTTGATCAGATCAGTAACGCAACCGTGCTGAATACACCTGCAGTTGGAACCTCCCAGGTGAGAACAGTAGGTGTTTTTGCAGATGCTGTTGTAGAATACAACAGGTGGCTGGCATTGAATGTAAAAGCCAGAAATGATTTCTCATCAACTTTAGCGCCGGGCAACAATTCTATATTTTATCCTGCTACTTCTTTAAGTGCAGTGATAACAGATGCAATTCCTTCCATTAAAAACAAGGTGCTGGATTTTTGGAAACTGCACGCCAATTATGGTGTAGTTGGCCGGGCCGCACCTGCATATAATACGGATAACTACGCTGCTTTGGGCGGCGCCGCCGATGGTTTTGGACCCAGTATCGCCTATCCTTTTAATGGTTTATCTGGTTATACCATTTCAAATGCCGCCGGTAATATTAATTTAAAGCCGGAATTTACTACGGAGTGGGAAATCGGAACTGAATTAAAATTGTTCAATAACCGAATTACCATCGAAGCTAACTATTACCAACGTTTATTAACTGATGGTTTGTTTCCGGTACCTGTTTCAGGGGCATCCGGGGTAACCAGTCTATTTCAAAATGCCGGTGAAATTGAAACAAAGGGTACTGAAATTACCCTTGGATTAATCCCAATCAAATCCAAGAACTTTATTTGGAGCATTAATGCTAATTATACGCAATTCAAAAGTATTGTAACAAAATTAGCTCCTGGGGTTTCTGTAATTACGTTAGCCGGTTTCACCACTCCGAATGTGCGTCTGGTCCAAGGAGAACAATATGGAGTTATTTATGGTAATAAATACCAGCGGGATGCAAATGGTAATTTTATTTTACAGGCTACAGGAACCAACAAAGGGTTACCGTTGCCAACGTCAGGTGTATTTAAGATTGGTAATTCCAATCCAAAATTTACAATGGGTATATCTAATAGTTTTACTTATAAATACTTTACACTGGATGTATTATTCGATATTCGGAATGGCGGAGATTTATACAGCAGAAATCTTGCTGATCTAAGAAGAAACGGTTCCGTAATTGAAACAGCCGTTTTACCTCGTTTTGCTTCAGACAATATTACTCCATTGAGAAACTACCAATTTGATGGGGTAGATGCAAGTGGAAACAAAGTAAACATTCCTGTCCGGGCAGATCAATATTGGGGTAATGCCGGAAAGTACGTAGCTGCAGAAGGATTTATGGTGAGTACTTCCTGGTTTAGGGTAAGGGAAGCTAACCTGACCATGAAATTACCAAAAAGTTTGATTGAAAAAACTCCGTTTGGGAATATTGAGTTTGGTGTGTTTGGCAGAAACCTGTTCCTGAAATCAAAGGATTATCCACACCTGGATCCTGAGCAGAATGCGCTTGGCTCAAGCAATATCCAGGGTTTGGAATTTAATGCAAATCCTTCAACGAGAACAATGGGTGTTAATTTAAGAGTTACACTGTAAATCTCTTTAACTTAATAAATAAATTAAAATGAAAAAAATATTAATTCCGATATCAGCTATTTTTTTATTAGGACTTGCTTCCTGCAAAAAGTACCTGGATATTAATAAAGACCCCGATAGAATTGCTGAAGCCTCCGCTCCAATTAATCTATTGCTCACCAATGCTACTGTTAATACAGGGTTTGCCAGTGGCAGTGACCTGAACAGGTATGGGGGATTACTGGTACAGCAATATTCCGGACAAACTACCGGCGGTGAAACGCAAACACAGCAATACGAAAAGTATCTCCTGCAATCTTCTGATGTAAATAACATGTGGAACCTTTTTTACGCCGCTACCTTAAATGACATTGAAGTAATCATCAGGTTGGCGACGGCCCAAAACGCTCCTTACTACCGGGGTGTTGCTAAATTGCTGAAAGCATATAATTATCAGCATTTGGTAGATGCCTATGGCAATATTCCTTTTTCGGAGACGCAACAAACGAGTTTGAATACTTCACCCAAATATGATGATGGGGCTGCTATTTACCCTGCTTTAATTACAATGATTGATGAAGCTTTGGCCGATTTGAATACAGCACCTACAGGAGCTGTTGAGCCTGGTGCCAATTCAACTATTTACAGTGGTTCCTTTAGTACTAGAAAAGCTAACTGGATAAAATTTGGTAACACATTAAAGCTTCGCTTATTAATACATAGTTCAAAATTAAATTTGCCCGAAACAGTTACTAAGATTACTGCCCTGGTAAACCAGGCAGGAGTAAGTTTCTTCGCAGCCAATGCGGATAATTTTGAAATGCCTTTCTTCAGTCTTCAGAATAGGCAAAATCCTATACACCAGTTTGACCTTAGCAGGGCTAATAATTTGTTCCCTAACAAGTTTTTGGTGGATGCAATGAACGCTAAACTGGACCCAAGAAGAGCGTCTTATTTCAGTACGTTTCCCTTTGGTTCAACTACCTATGCAGGAGCAGCTGCCGGAGATCCCCTGTCGCAGAAATATTCCAGGCTTCACACCTATTTAAGAGGTGCTGCATCCGGCGGAACTGCAAATACCGACGGATCTACCAATGCTAACCCTTTTACCGGAAGTATTGTTTATGATGGAACTGCGCCTATTAGAATGTTAACTTTTGCTGAATACAACTTTATCAGGGCCGAAGCTGCAGTGTATGGTGCTCCGGGAGATGCGCAAACGTTCTTCCAGGCAGGTATTACAGCAAGTATGCAGAATGCAGGTGTTGCTGCAGTCGATATCGCAGCATATCTTGCTTTGTACGGAACACTTTCCGGGACAAATGCCAATAAGGTAAGCCAGATAATCAGTGAGAAATTCGTTGCAAACTTTGGCGTTATGCAGGAATCGTGGACAGACTGGAGACGAACCGGTTATCCTGCAATTGTAAAGGTTGCCAATGCAGTAACCACTGATATTCCAAGAAGTTTGCCTTATCCCCAGGGTGAAATAGATGCAAATAAAAATGCTCCACCACAGAAGCCTAACCTGTTGGTAAGAGTATTCTGGGATAAACCTTAATTTTAAAATTTAATTAGCTCTAACTAAAAAGCCGTTCTGTTTACAGGAACGGCTTTTTAGTTTGTCAGGTGTATAAAGTTTGTCAATATTCGATCAGTTAAGCGGGTTGATGTAAAACAAAAGCAATCCAAAAAGCATAATTAAATTCTCAATTGGGCATCAGATAGACAGGTTTACCTTCTTACCATGTTAACATCGTTCTCCGCATTTACCCCTCCGGCTCAATTTTTTGTTAAGGTTATGTAAAAAAAACAGCATAGTCAACTGATCAATTCCTAAAATTTAGCATTTTGTTAATTATATTTGAAATAACTAAAAACAAATCAGCAAATGAGAAAAATGATTCTTTCATTTTCAGTAGCATTGCTATGCATGTTTACTGCTACAGCGCAAGACCGGTCGCTGTCCGGAAAAATAACCGATGAAAAAGGAGTGCCTATACAAGGCGTATCCATTATTAGCCCCGATGGCAAGTCCGGAACCCAAACGGACCAGGACGGAAATTACAGGTTAACACTGCCACAAAGTGTAAAATCATTAACTTTTTCTGCGGTAGACTTCGAGACGGTAACCAAAACATTAGGAAAAGCGTCCGTGCTAAGCTTTTCATTAATAAGTGCCAATAAAAGCCTGTCGGAGGTAGTTGTTGTGGGATATGGCACACAGCGAAAAAAAGACCTCACCGGCTCAATTTCTTCCATCAATGCGGACAAAATAAAAAATGTTCCGGTGCAAAGTTTTGAGCAGGCTTTAAGCGGCAAAGCTGCAGGGTTAAATGTAATACTTCCCAACGGCGTTTTAAATAACCCACCCGTGGTACGTATCCGCGGAGTAAATTCAATCCAGGGATCATCCCAGCCACTGGTAGTTATCGACGGCGTTCCGGTTTTATCCGGAGATCTTTCCACTAACCTGAGTGCCAATAATGCACTTGGAAATTTAAACCCGAATGATATTGAAGATATCCAGGTATTAAAAGACGCCGCATCTTCTGCGATCTATGGTAGCAGGGCTGCGAACGGTGTAATGTTAATCACAACAAAGAAAGGTAAATCAGGAAAGGCAAAAGTAAGCTATGATGCATGGGTAGGTTCTACCAAGGCGTTTAAGTTATTTGACGTATTGGATGCAAGGGATTATGTTACCATAAAAAATGAAGCCGTTAAAAACCAGCCGGGCGCAATATTTAGTGGTCATGTACCCGGTTCACCCATATTTTTTCTTGATACCATCAACGGAAAGTTGGTGGAAACCAACTGGGCCGATGAAGTATATCAAACAGGGTTTCAACAGAATCATAATTTGAGTGTATCAGGCGCTAATTCGGGTACCCGTTATTATTTTAGCACCAATTATACTGATCAGGAGGGCATGATTCAAACCAATACTTTCAAGCGTATGCAGATGCGCATGAACATTGAGCAAAAAGTGAACAGCTGGTTAACGCTGGGAGGTAATTTCAATTTTAGCAGGGGAAATACACAGTCACCCAGTACCGGCTCATTACCGGGCACACCATTTAATACAGCCGGTGCTGCAAGATTGGCTTTTGTAACTGCACCCAATGTTTCGCCCTACCTGGCTGATGGCAGGTATAATATCATGGGTATTGATAATGCTACTTTACGTAATCAACTTAACCAGATAGGCCGAAACAAAAACCTGATCAATTCAGGCTTCTTAAACCCCGTAATGGTTCGGGAGTTAAATAAAATAACTTCGGTAGTTGACCAGCTGCAGGGAAATATTTTTGCAGATTTTAAGATAATAAAAGGATTAAATTTCAGAAGTCAATACGGGGTTAACTGGCAATCCGGAACAGATGAAACCTTTTATAACAGTCTTCATGGTGATGGGATAGGCTCTACATCTACCATTGATGATGACGGTTTGGCATTTACTGTAGCTGGAAAATATAATATCAGCAATTTTCAGAACTATCTTACTTATGATTTTTCATTGTTGAACCAGCATAATTTTAACATTACTGCCGGACATGAGGAACAGCGCACTGAATTCAATCGCTTTGGTGCATCCCGTGCCGGCCTCACTGATCAGTTTTTTAACGAGTTTCAGGGCAATTTTACCATCAATAATAACCCGGTGGGTAATTTGCTGACTGAAAATTACCTGCTATCTTATTTTGGACGCTTAAATTATAACTTTAATAACCGATACGTACTTAGCCTTACCGGTCGCAGGGATGGATATTCTGCATTTGCTGAAGGAAAAAAATGGGGTAATTTTTATGGAGGAGGTGTATCCTGGAATGTATCAGATGAAAATTTCTGGGAGGGTATTGGAAGCACGGTAAGTACCTTCCGGGTAAGAGGTAGTTATGGACAGGTGGGTAATTTAGCCGCTGTAAACAATTTTGGAAGCTTATCTACTTTTGGAGCTTCACAGTATGGCCTGGGTTATCCTACCCTTGCATTCTCACAGGCAGGAAATCAAAATCTTAAATGGGAGACCAGTACCAAAATGGATATTGGATTTTCATTTGGCTTGTTTAAAGACCGGATTTCCGGTGAATTCAGTTATTATGATACCAAGTTGACTGATTTGATAATTGATCGCCCTTTACCAACGAGTATGGGTGTGCCCGGTAATTCTATCCAGGCGAATGCAGCCAATATGTATAATCGCGGTATCGAACTTACTTTGAGTGCTAAAGTTATTGACAATAGCAATTTTACATGGAATACCAGTTTTAATATTACTACACAAAAAAACAGGGTTACTGAATTAGCACCTGGTGTTACCGAGATAATTGGTACCACACAGCTGGAACGCACCAATATTACCAGGGTGGGAATTCCTGTGGGAAGCTTTTTTGTAGTAAAAACAAATGGAGTGGACCCCACTACCGGTCAGCGGGTATTTGTGGATGGCAAAGGACGTGATGTACTTTTCAATTTTGCGGAAGCTCCTGCAAACAGGTGGAAATACCGGGATGGTTCGATTGCTCCCGCAATCAGCATTGCGGCTGATGGCGTTGTAGACCCAACGGCCTTGCCAAAAGTGTATGGTGGATTTAGTAATAATTTTTATTTCAGAGGATTTGATTTGAACGTGGATGCGTTCTACAGTTTGGGTAATAAAGTTTATTTTGGATCAAGAGCCGGTATGCTGGACCAACGTTTCTGGAACAACTTCCAGGAAGTAAAAAACCGTTGGCAAAAACCAGGTGATGTAACTGATATTCCACGTATTGTTTACAATGATAATATTTCTAACGGATCTTCCATTCCGATAGATGCAAATCTTTTTAGTGGGAATTTCCTTAGAGTAAGAAGCATCGCACTGGGATATACCATTGAACAAAAATGGGCTGATAAAATGAATATTTCCAGTGTAAGATTATATGCACAGGCACTTAATCCGTTCATTATAACAAATTATCCGGGTGTAGATCCTGAAATTTCTGTAAATGGCAACACCGCTCTTACTCCCGGCGTAGACAGGAATACCGTTGGCCAGGCAAGAACATTTACATTGGGTATAAACGTTGGTTTCTAACATTAAAATCTTTAAAAATGAAATTGTTTAAAAATATTATTTACAAACCCCTGGTTGCCGTAGCAATGGTTGCTATTATAGCTCCAGGTTGCGACAAAGAAAAATTAAGTCCGGTTCCGCAAACAGTATTGTCGGATATCAGTGCTTTCTCCTCTCCGGCACGTATTGCCCAGCAGGTTTTTGGCGTTTATTCAGCTATTAAAAGTGGCCAGTTCCTGGGGGGCAGGGCGCTTGTTTACGAAGATGTGAGGGGAGAAGACTGGATTAATGCCACTAATAATGGTGTAACTGCTGTTGGTGTATGGAATTTTTCCATTACCTCCAATGACAACCAGGTAGAGAATATGTGGTCAACCGGGTATGCTGCTATAAACCGGGCCAATGTGGTGTTGGAAGGTATTGATGCAAATGCGAGTTTATTGCCCGCTGCTGTCGCAAATGCTTACAAAGCCGAAGTGCAATTTTGCAGGGCTATTAGTTATTTCTACCTGCAGAGTTTATATGCACGTCGCCCGTTTAATGCTGATAATGGAGCGTCGCCAAGTGTGCCGTTGCGTTTAACCGCCAACAAAAGTCCGGATGGAGCCAGTATTGCCAGGGCCACACAGGCAGAAGTATTTGCACAGATACTGGCTGATTTGAATTTTGCAGAAGCAAATCTCCCTTCTACTTATGGAAATACCGGAGACAGTAATGTAGTACGTGCACACAAAAATGCAGCAATTGCGTTAAAAACAAGAGTATACTTAGCAATGGGGAATTATGCTTCGGTTGTCACCGAAGCCAATAAAATTGTTTCTGCTGCGGCCCCTTTTCAATCACCTGTTAACATCACCAACCGGCTGGTTCCAAATGTGTTAACAGCTTTCAGGGCTCCTTACACATCGGTTGAAAATATCTTTAGTCTTCCTATGACAAATACCAATTCGCCCGGTACACAAAATGGTCTTGGTCAATATTGGACTACAGAATTTGGTTTGATTGCAACCGGGATTTTAGCTGATCCTAACTGGAAAGCAACAGATGCCCGTAAAACTAATTTTCTTACACCCGCTGTTGGTAGCACACCTGCAAGATGGACCAAATCGAACGATGATTTGAACAATTATGTTCCTATTATCCGCTATGCGGAAATAATGCTCAATTTGGCGGAAGCGTTGGCAAGAACAGGGACAGGAGTTGATGCAAGATCGCTTGCATTGTTAAACGCTGTGCGTCAGCGGTCGGATGCTACTACCACGTTTGCTCCGGCTACAAAGGATGAGCTAATCAGTCTTATTTTAAATGAAAGACGAATTGAATTACTCGGAGAAGGTTTTCGATCACTTGATATTATGAGGCAGGTAGCTACTTTTCCAGCCAAAGCTTCTGCAGGAAGTGTAGCCCCTACATCTGCATCTTATGTATGGCCGATACCAGCAAGTGAATTATTATTAAACCCATTGATGACCGCCAATAATTAACTCATAATACTGGTTATTTGGATTTAAATATTTAGCCGCTGGATTTATCCAGCGGCTTTTTTAGTGTGCTATTCTTGCAAAATGAAGAACAATTCCCGGAAATTGGCTTTTCACCGCCTCCAATGGCATTGTAAATGTTTCACTTGTTTTTATTTATAAATCGCTCAAGTACAAAAGGAACGAAATCAAATTCCCTGGTTTGAAACTTTAAATTAATGTAGTGTTTAAGAAACCGGACGCAGACAGCTTATTATGCTGCAAGCATGTTACCGGGATTTTAGCAATCAAAAGCGCCAGCAAGATTTTTATATTTTTAATGCAGGTTGATTACTACCCTAACAAACCCGAACCGGGAATGAAGATTATTGATACATTATTAAATTGCAGGATGTAAATGCACCAACTATTTAATCAGTTCAGATAGTTTTCTCTCTAAATCTTCCCCCCTCAAATTACTGCCGATAATTTTTCCTTCCGGATTAACCAATACATTGTAGGGAATACCATCAAAACCATAGGAGCTGACCGCCGCACTATTCCAGTATTTCAGATCGCTGATATGGTACCAGGTTAGGTTGTCGTCTGCAATTGCTTTTATCCAGGCGGCTTTATCTTTATCCAGTGATACGCCCAGCACCGTGAAATTTTTATCCTTAAAACTGTTGTAGGCTTTTACCACATTTGGATTTTCACCCCTGCAGGGCCCACACCAGCTTGCCCAAAAATCAACCAGCACATATTTTCCGCGGAGCATGCTTAAGGCAAAAGGTTTGCCGCTTGTATCCGGCATATTAATTTCCGGGGCAAGCCCGCCATCGTGGGGCTTGGCTTTGTATTGTGCAATCATTTGGTTGTATTGTGTTACAATCGTAGCAATCGATTGGTTGGCAGGAAAACGTTTGGTAAGCCCTCCAACTACCTTCTCCAGTTTCTCCGGTTCAATAGTACGGGTATAACCCAAACTAAAGAGGGCCATTACCGCATTGCTGGTGGTGTCTAAATATTGAAGGATATAATTTTGATACCCGCTTTCTTTTTGATTGTATTCTTTTTGCATCACGTTATACATGCTATCCGTGGCTACCGGGTTTGCATATTGTTGCAACAGGGCTGTTTTTTCTTCCAGTTCTTTTCTTTTTGCATCAATAGTAACCATAAATTTTCGGAGCAACTGATTGGCCGGTGAATTAAATACTGCGCTTTGTACTGAAAGATTATTAAAGTCGGATGCAAAACTGATATTGGGCTGATCGTTTATAAAAATAAAAGCCGCTTCATTTTTTTCCAGCCGCAAACGATAGAGCCCTTCTTCCGGGGCTAATGCTGCTAAAGAGAATTTCCCTCTCTTAATTTCGGCCGTATCCAATACCGTAGGGTCCTTCTGGCTAAAGTATAACTCTTCCAGG
>JANPIJ010000464.1:0-41805 GCA_031424955.1 Ferruginibacter sp.
ATTTCGGTTTCGCTGATCTTGAGAAATAGAGAGGGCATATTTTGTGATTTGGTCATTACAAATTTGCCCCTCTTTTTTGAATTTTCAATTCACCCTTTTATCCCTTGCAAAGTATAACAATACAATCCGGCTTTCTGATGCCACCTGGCAACTAGCACTGGACTTTCGATCAAATGGTGATATCTTTTTTTTAACCGAATTCTTTCAAACCATTGCGCATGAAAAACGACATGCCACACTGGGAGCAACAGTGCGGATAAGCACCGCTTCACTAAGACCGGGACAGTTGACCTTAGATTTGGTGCAGGCACAATACCGGGTAGAAGAGATCATCGCCAATGCAGAGGAGATTGCCGTTGGCAAAAGAATGATGGACAATTTTGCTGTACCTATTGTGATGCAGCAAAATATCCGTAAACATTGGGCCATCATCGAGTCCAGGGTAAATACAACAGAATCCGCCCGCTTAAGAGCGCTGATCATTCAGCAATTACGAAACAGGTACGGATTTCTGAATACCTGTGATAATCCCATCACGGTGGGTGTAGTAATGTGTATGGAAACCAGTAACTGGTACTCCTGCTTTAATGGAACTGTACCGGGAACAATTCCCGCCGGTTTAAATCTTTGCAAAAGAACAAACGGCACACACATGATTTGCCCTTAGCCAATCAATCGCTGACGCCTTTCGATAGCAAAAAAGCAATAGTGGCCTACAGCCTTGTAGGAACAGGCCGCGGCCTGTTCCTACTGCACAAGATAAGCCAGCCTGTTTTTTAATTGATATTTACCCAACCAATAATGCATACTGCGAGGGCCAGGTCTTAACTAAAGGGCATTGCATCTGCCGCGATACAATGTTGAAACCAAAAAATACAATCATCAAAAAAATTTGATACCATGTGTAACAACTGCAAACAAAACAAAATCAATCCTGAATTTGAGACTATCCTCCACGACGAATACGCAGAAACAATTTATCCTGAACTGGAATGGAGTAGTTATACTTCCACCGCAAAAAAATATGCCAGCCCATTGTTCAACTGGCTTTCCAATAGTGGTTCAAAGCCAACAGGCAGCTACACAAAACCAAAACCCGTCTATTCAACACCAGGAAGTAAATACAATCAGCCACAAACAGAAACGCAGTTGGTAAAAAATGCCATTGCCAGCGGGGAACGAAATGAAAATACATTAACCGACCTGATCTTTTTTAAACATCATCCGGAACTTGGCGGAAAGCCATTGACCACATCAATGCCAAATTTTACCACACTTAGCAAGGAATGGATCAATATGCGGGATACAATCGTTCGGCCGGCACTACGGGCACCTTCATCACCGGTAACCACAAAACCTGCACCGCCCCCCGGGGGTGGTACGGGTAAAATAAGCCTGCAAAATATATTAAACGCACTCACAAAAAAAAGATACACCATATACACAAAGCCTTACCAGTTGAACATTGTAGGTGTGCGGGCAAACAATGCGCAACCCAACAGTTTTGATGACAGCATCAATGTGTTTTATAAAGACAATGCAGGCAACTGGCAGTTTAAAAGCAATCCAGCCACAACTGATCCCGGAACATATTACCTCAATAACCCGATGAATGTAAACGGAACCGCAATCGTTATTCCTGGACAGTATATTAATTCGCATAAAATTGGGCTGCACAAAGGAGAATACACAGCGCTGGTGCAACAAGGCAACATTCAGGTAACCCGCGATTTCAATAAAGACAATAAACTTGATTTCAGAACAGGAAAAGAGGAAACCGGAACCTTTGGCATAAACATTCACAAAGCAGGCAGCAATAGCACCGTGGTTGATAAATGGAGCGCAGGCTGCCAGGTATTTGCCAGGAGTGCTGATTTTGATGCGTTCATCAGTCTCTGCCAGCAGCACAGTAATTTGTATGGTAATAATTTTACCTACACACTACTCGAGGAAGGCGATCTGTAAACTCTTCCCAAAGTTGATAACAATAATATTTCACTACACCTGTTAATAATGAATCCATCTTACAACAATGTGATTGCCCCGCAATACCAGTCGGTGCTTCACCCCGGGTTATCTCTGCAGGAGCTGGATTATGATATCATTGGTGCCGCTGATACAAGGTTGCTCATCACGAAGACCACGCTTCCACCCTACCGCTATATCTGCCAGCTTTTTTTAATCATGAGCGATGGCAAAAACTACGCAGGCACCGGTTTCTTTATCGGTCCTAAAACAATTATAACTGCGGGGCATAATGTTTGGGATCAGTTCTCAGATAGTCAATTAGACAATGAGCATGTCATCATTTCCCCCGCGAGGGATGGTGAAAATTTCCCTTTTCGTCCAAAGTTTGCAAGCTTTCACCCGGCCGAAGTAACCCTTTCCTACCCTGGCTTTTCTATAAACGATTATGCAACTCAACATGACTACTCCATCCTGCACACCGAATTACCCATCGGTGATGAAACCGGCTACTTTGGACAAGGCATCACGGGTATTGACAAAATTGGCTCCTCTATATTGCAGGGTAGTTTACCACTACCCATCAAACAAATGGACCTGAATATTTGTGGCTACCCCGGCGACCGGGATGATAAAAAAGCAACCAGGCAATACCTCTCGTATAATTATGGAAATGAATACCTGCAGGATGGAAAAATGATATCCTATTTCAATGACACCTTTGGTGGAATGAGTGGCTCCCCCATCTGGATAAAACGCAGCCCTGACAGGGGCGGCAGGGTACTGGTAGGAGTACATTCAGACCACGGCGTACAAGCCAAAGCAGGTAAATCAAAATATAACAAAGGAGTTTTCATTACTGCAGAAGTACGAAAATTTATGCATGACAATATGCAGTAATCATTTACCAATACTTTACACTTTCTTCTTTATACCCAACTGCACTGTCCTTACATCAATCCCCAGCCGCTCTGCCGCTTTTTGTTTGTTACCGCCACTTATTTCAATGGCCGCCTCAAAGGCCGCCATTCCTGCCTTATCTTTTATACTGTTATAATTCTCCCCTTGCAGTATCATTTGCTTTACAATATTGCCAAACGAATGATCTTCCATAAAATTGACCGCGGCATCAGCAGGCATCCGCTCTTCAACAGGCAATTCCCCAATGGTTATTTTTTTATGACGTACATGCCGCAATGCAATACGCTGTATCAATTGCCTCAGCTCCCGAACATTCCCCGGGTACGCACGCTGTTTCAAAAAATCCATTACATTGTTATCAAACTCAGCTACTTCTTTTTCCCTGCTAAACTGCTTCAGAAAAAAGTTCGCCAATAAAGGAATATCGTTCATTCTTTCCTGCAACGAAGGCACCTGGAATTCAAAATCTAAAATCCGGTAAAACAGGTCCTGCCGGAATTGATTTTTTTCCACCAGGTACCGAAGATTTCGATGTGTGGCGCAAACCAGCCGGAAATTGGTTTTCTGCCAGTTATTACTGCCTACCTTTTTATAGCTGCCTTCCTGTATTACCCGAAGCAAACCCGCCTGTAATGGCAATTGCAATTCGCCTATCTCATCCAGGAAAAGAGTACCCTTGTTGGCCAATGCAAAAGCACCATCCCGGCTGTTTAGTGCGTTGGTGTAGGAACCTCGTTCATGGCCGAAAAATTCACTCCCCGATAATTCAGGAACAATGGTAGTGCAGTCAACCAGTACAAGCTCTTTTTTATCGGGCCTGGTGTCAATGGTGTGAATCAGCCTTGAAATAAGTTCCTTTCCCGTACCGGATTCACCCGTCAGCAAAAAAGAACATTGGGAAAACAAGGCCGCTTCAATTATTTTGGAAAGAAACCCCTTCCATGTATCGCTTTCACCCACCAAATTATCCTTTACCAGCGACGATTCAAGAATCCCCGTTACCTTCTGCCTGCGCTGAATGGTATGAAAAATATAGTCTCTAAAATCTTCTTCACCGGTCCAGCAAAAAATATCCTTTATACCGGTTTGCATGATTTCCCAAAACGCCCCCTTATTGTCAATATCTGTAAACAACAGGATTAATATCACCTCATCTTTAGAAGCACCCCGGTAGGTGATTTGAGTTAGTTTTTCTTCCAACAAATTTTTAATCGGAAGTTCATCGGCTAAAATAAGAAATGGGTAAACAAATCCATCCATCTGTAGCAATATATTCCTGTGAAGCGCTTTAATAATATTCGCCTCCTGCTTAGCCTTTTTTGTAAGGTCAATACAATAAGTTTCATTTGATAAACCTTGCTTCAACATATACCCGGTTTTTTGCAGAATCAATAGGTGAGCAGGTTTAAGGGGAAGAACAAGATAAAAAGTTATTTCGTTATTTTCAAGGAGAATATTTGTATATTTTGGTATATTTCACAACCAGCATAATGTCGTAATAAATTTGTGAACCCGCACTGCAACAGGCAGTTGGGAATAAAATCAGAATGGTGCAAAAGGAGAAATGGGAATAACCATCTTAATTTTATAGTATACACAAAGCTATCTATCCAAAACAAATAAGCCAGTTTTTAGCTGGTAAGTATAAGTGTAATATATTTGCCACTCTTTATTAGCGGGCCAAAAAATAAACGAATGTCATCAACAGAAACAGAATATAAAAAAGTAACTACCAATACCATTCAGAAAATGAAAGCTGCAGGAGAAAAGATCTCCATGATTACAGCATATGATTTTTCCTTTGCCAAATTATTTGACGCGGCAGGTATTGATATTATTTTAGTGGGTGATAGCGCCAGCAATGTAATGGCGGGCCATGCCACTACCCTTCCCATTACATTAGACCAGATGATCTACCATGCACAGAGCGTGGTACGTGCAAGGGAGCGAAGTCTTATAGTAGTAGATATACCATTCGGTTATTACCAGTCCAATTCTGAAATAGCCCTTGCTTCGGCCATTAAGATAATGAAAGAAAGTGGCGGCCACACCGTTAAGTTGGAAGGTGGAGAAGAAGTGGTGGATTCTGTAAAAAAAATAGTGAGTGCGGGTATACCGGTAATGGGGCACCTTGGGTTAACCCCCCAGTCCATCAACAAGTTTGGCACTTTTGTGGTAAGGGCAACCGAAGAAGCGGAAGCAGATAAACTAAGAAAGGATGCGCTCATATTGCAGGAAGCCGGTTGCTTCGCAATCGTATTGGAAAAAATCCCTGCCGCCCTTGCCAAAGAAGTAACGGAAAGCCTGACCATCCCTACCATCGGCATAGGAGCAGGGGGCAGTTGTGACGGGCAGGTATTGGTAATGCATGACATGCTGGGCATTAATACGGATTTTAAACCCCGTTTTTTAAGAAGGTATTTAAATTTGGATGAGCAAATATCCGGCGCCATCAGGCAATACATCAGCGATGTAAAGAGCAGGGATTTTCCCAACGAACATGAACAGTATTAACCCCCCATCCCCTAAAGGGGGGCAAAAATGCATAGTATTTTTAACTTGAATGTTCTTTTAAAAAGATTTTTTTAAAAAGAAATTGCTTTTTTTAATTACTAATCTTCGCTATATGCAATAAAACACTTTTCATTTACCAAAGTATTGCCCGCTAACTCCCCTTTAGGGGATGGGAGTTAGCGGCCTTAAGTTATTTTATGAGAAAAATTATTTTGTTGGCATGCATTGCTGCATCACTTCATTCTTATGCACAAACTTCAGTAGATCTTGATCCGGTAACAATCACCACTACCCGGACTCCTCAAAAAACGAGCGAAACAGGAAGAAGTATCACCGTTGTGGATGGTAAAATGTTTCAACAGTTACCCGTGCTTTCCATCGATGAACTATTAAAATATGTTCCCGGTATTGAGGTACAGTCGCGGGGACCAATGGGTGCTCAAAGTGATATTGTAATGCGGGGAGGTACTTTTCAACAGATACTGGTATTGGTGGATGGCATAAAATTAAATGATCCGCTATCTGGTCATTTCTCGTCTTACATTCCGGTGGCTCCTTCCGAAATAGAACGCATAGAAGTATTGCGTGGCCCTGCTGCCGCCATTTACGGCGCAGAAGCAGTGGGCGGTGTAGTCAATATTATTACTAAAACTTTCAATCAATATAAAAAAGCAAAGTCTTCCAATGGCAATATCGGAATGGCGGTGGGCGAATATGGATTTGTAAATGCAGATGCCGGTTTTAACATAACGGGGCCAAAACTAAATGCGGCCCTGGGTGTGTTAAGCAACAATACTTCGGGACAGTTTTTAAGAGGCTCCAACAGGGGCTATTTACACAATCATACAGCAAGTGGGTCTGTTGCAGTTGCATTAAAAAACAATTGGCAGTTATCGCTGAGAAGCAGTTACGATAGCCGCCGGTTTGCTGCACAAAACTTTTATACCACTTTTAAAAGTGATACTGCTACAGAAAAAGTAAACACCTGGTGGAACCAGGTTCAATTAAAAAAGCAAACAGAAAAATACAGCCAGCAGGTTGACCTGATGTATAAAGAAACCAGCGATTACTACTTGTATAATTCCGTATCCATTGCCAATCAAAATAAATCCCGGCATTTGCTGGTTCAATATCTCCGGTCACAAAAACTGAATCAATATTTCAACCTGAGCCTGGGCACCCAATTAGACAGAAGATCCATCGCTTCCAACGACCGGGGCAACCATGAAACCCATCACGGCGCTGCTTTTGGTTCATTGTTATACAATAAAAATAAATTCAGGCTATCCCCTGGTTTAAGATTGGATTGGGATGAAAATTATGGTGCTGCCATACTACCACAATTAAACGCTTCGTATAACTGGAGCAAAGTTACGGTACGTGCCAATGCAGGCAGAGCCATACGCAGTGCAGATTTCACAGAACGTTACAACAATTACAACAAATCAATTGTGGCCAGCGGAAGCATCGGTAATCCCGACCTGAATACAGAAAACTCCTGGAGTTATGAAGCAGGCGCCGATGCATTCCTAAGCAGTCATTTCAAAGCATCTGTAAGCGGTCTTTACAGGGATCAAAACAATGTGATTGATTATGTAACCACACCGTATGCGAACATGCCAAGAAAAGAAAACCTAGTGCCCAACGGCATATATGCATTGGCTAAAAATATAAAAAAAGTTAAAACCCGTGGAGTAGAAATTGAGCTCACTTACAAAAAATCATTCGCCAATAACCAGAGCCTGTTTATCAATACCGGCGTTACATTTTTAAAATCTACCAGCAGCGATTCTGTTCCGTCATTCTATATTATTTCGCATGCGAAAAAACTAGTGCAGTTTACGGGCATCTATACATACAAAGGTTTTAGCCTCTCTTCGGGTTTTGTTTATAAAGAAAGAGTACCAAGGCAAGCCGCAGCAATCAATGCCTCCATATCGAAAGATTATTTTTTATTGAATGCGAAGCTTGCTTATACGATTGAGAAAAAAGTGAAGTTGTTTATGGCATGGAATAATATTACGGATATTCAATACAGCGATTTGCTGGGAAGCATCATGCCACGCAGGTGGACAACTGGTGGAGTAACTGTAAATTTTTAACCTAAGCTCCGGGTGCTGTTTCAAATATAATTTGTGGGACTTTATTTTTCCTGCAACTCCAAATTAATTCAATTAACCAATGATCCGGTTAGCATACCGGCAATTCGTAACTTGCACAAAAATCAGTCATATGAATTTTCTTTCCAACCTGCAGGTGCAGGCAAAAAACAAAGGCGTTTCTACAGGAACAAAATGGATCGCTTCTAAAGGACCTACTATTGATTCTTATTCACCGGTGGATGGTAAATTAATCGCATCCGTAAAATCCGCGGATAAGATAAGTTATGAAGCAGTGATACAACAGGCGCAGGAAGCCTTTAAAGAATGGCGCACCTGGCCGGCACCCAAACGGGGCGAAGTGGTAAGGCAGATTGGTGAAGAATTAAGGGCGCAAAAAAATGCTTTGGGGCAACTGGTTAGTTATGAAATGGGTAAGAGCTTACAGGAAGGCATGGGCGAAGTACAGGAGATGATTGACATCTGCGATTTTGCGGTGGGGCTCTCCCGCCAGTTACACGGGCTGACCATGCACAGCGAACGGCCGGGGCATAGAATGTATGATCAATATCATCCGCTGGGGATAGTAGGCATCATTTCTGCATTTAATTTCCCGGTGGCCGTATGGAGCTGGAACACTATGCTGGCATGGGTTTGCGGAGATGTTTGCATCTGGAAGCCAAGTGAAAAAACACCTTTGTGTGCCATTGCCTGTCAGAATATAACGGCAAAGGTTTTTAAGAAAAACAATGTACCGGAAGGCGTAAATAATTTAGTAGTGGGCGGACGAGAAGTAGGCGAATGGATCAGCGGCGACACGAGGATACCGTTGGTTTCTGCAACAGGCAGCACCCGCATGGGCAAGGCACTGGCAACTGCAGTAGCACAAAGATTGGGAAAGAGTTTACTGGAACTGGGTGGCAACAATGCCATCATCATCACCAAAGATGCCGACCTGGATATGGCGTTGATAGGTGCTGCTTTTGGTGCAGTAGGTACAGCAGGCCAGCGTTGTACCACTACCCGCAGGTTAATCATTCATGAGAAGGTGTACAACAAATTCAAAGAAAAATTAGTACATGCTTATGGCCAGTTAAAGATTGGTGATCCCTTGAATGAAAAAAATCATGTAGGCCCATTGATCGATACGGATGCCGTAAACATGTACCTGGATGCGATAGAAAAATGCAAGTCCGAAGGTGGTAATTTTATTGTGGAAGGTGGTGTATTAAAAGGCAAGGGATATGAAAGTGGTTGCTATGTAAAACCCTGCATTGCAGAAGCAAAAAATAGTTTTGACATTGTACAACATGAAACCTTTGCTCCCATCCTGTATATCGTGAAATACAAAACGCTGGATGAAGCCATTGCCATGCAAAACGGAGTGCCACAAGGCTTGTCTTCCGCCATCATGACGAACAATTTAAGGGAAGCAGAAAAGTTTTTATCAGCGACAGGCAGTGACTGCGGTATTGCCAATGTAAATATAGGCACATCGGGTGCTGAGATCGGTGGTGCATTCGGTGGTGAAAAAGAAACCGGCGGCGGCAGGGAAAGCGGCAGCGACGCCTGGAAAGTGTATATGCGGCGGCAAACAAATACTATTAATTATACCGATAAATTGCCACTGGCACAGGGGATAAAGTTTGATTTGTAAAGGCTTTCGAATAAAGTTTACACCTTTTAAAAAGGTGTAAACTTTATTCGAAAGGGAGTGAAAATAATAGCAAGGTTTTATTAACTTTAAAAATGCCTGTAAATAAAAAGTACCTTGCCGTTTTTGAGTCTGGTGAAATTTAACATGTTTACAACAGAACAAATAATAAAGAGCTGCTTTTTCGAACTCCCGATAACTACTTATATTTTCTAAAACAATTTGACTTTTACTTATCTCCTTTAGCAGAAACTTTTGCATGGAATCTATTACCCAACCACTTCCACTTGCTCATCAGGATAAAACCATATACTGACATTGATGCGTGGATCAATGCCATCCCAAAGGAAAAGCAATCTAAAGCAGAACAACATTTCCTGGATGATAAAATTCTCCATGCACTGGTGGAATCAGCGTTCAAAAGATTATTCACTTCCTATGCAATGGCTTTTAATAAAATGCATAACAGGCAAGGCAACTTATTTTCAAGAACATTTAAAAGAGTAGTCATTTTAAAAGAGAATCAATTTACACAGGCTCTTATTTACATTCATGCAAATGCGCAGAAACATCAATTGGTAAAAGATTTTTCTGCTTACCCGTGGACTTCCTACCATAGTATCCTAAGCGACAAACCTACTAAACTTGCAAGAAACGAAGTATTGGAATGGTTTGGTGGAATGCACCAATTTAAGACGGTTCATAAGGGAATGACTGATTACTATTATAACTTTTCGGGGGCAATTGAAGATGATGACCAACATTAAATATAAAGTTTACACCTTTTTAGAAAGGTGTAAACTTTATATTTAATAGCATACACTATCCAATGCAAAACGTCCTTTTAGAAAGATTACACCTATTAAATGGGTGTAATCTTTCTAAAACTGCAAGATGGCCCTGCATTCTTTTTATCACCAAAAAAATATATCTTGCATCAAAATAAGGAACATCCATTTTACATTAACCATACCGCATTTCCTCAGCAATAATCTCGATCTGCTGAATCACTAACTATCTGATGCAGGCAGTTACAGCCTGTCCCCAAAATATTTTTATTCTTATTAACAATAATTGAAGAGTGCAACAAGCCTCTCCATTATCCATTATCAATTAATAAATTATCAATTAAAAATATGCAATCAGCAATTACATTATCCGCCAATACACAAAAATATATTGACCTTGAAGAAAAATACGGCGCTCATAACTACCATCCGTTACCGGTGGTATTGAACAGGGGCGAAGGTGTTTTTGTATGGGATGTGGACGGCAAACGCTACTACGATTTTTTAAGCGGCTATTCAGCCGTTAACCAGGGCCATTGTCATCCCAAAATTATCGCGGCGCTTACCCAACAGGCACAGCAGCTAACTTTAACGAGCAGGGCTTTTCACAGCAATTTGCTGGGGGAGTATGAAAAATATATCACCACCTATTTTGGCTACGATAAAGTGTTGCCGATGAACACCGGTGTGGAAGGTGGCGAAACTGCCATTAAGCTTGCCCGCAGGTGGGGTTACCAGGTAAAAGGAATTGCGGATAACCAGGCAAAAATCATATTCGCATCCGGCAATTTCTGGGGTCGTACACTGGCTGCTATCTCCTCCTCTACTGATCCGAGCAGTTATGATCAATTCGGCCCCTTCATGCCTGGCTTCGAAATAGTTCCTTATAATGATTTGCCTGCTTTGGAAATTGCATTGCAGGATAAAAACGTAGCCGCATTTATGTTTGAACCCATACAGGGTGAAGCGGGTGTAGTGGTACCCGATGAAGGTTATTTAACTGGCATACGAAATTTATGCAATGAATATAATGTACTGATGATAGCAGACGAGATACAAACCGGGCTGGCCCGTACCGGTAAAATGCTGGCATGCGATCATGAAAATGTCCGTCCGGATATTTTGATATTGGGCAAGGCCCTGAGTGGTGGTGTATTGCCTGTAAGCGCCGTGTTAGCCGATGATGAAGTGATGATGACGATTAAACCAGGTGAACACGGGAGCACCTATGGTGGCAACCCTTTGGCCTGCGCAGTTGCAGTAGCCGCATTGCAGGTTTTAAAAGACGACAAAATGGTTGAAAATGCGGAGGCGATGGGAGAATTGTTACGCAACGAAATACGAAAATTAAACTCCCCGTTTATAGACCTCGTAAGAGGTAAAGGCTTGCTGAATGCCATCGTAATAAAACACAGCGACCCCGAAGCTGCCTGGGACCTTTGCCTGGTATTAAAAGAAAACGGGTTACTCGCCAAGCCTACGCATGGTGACAAAATTCGTTTTGCCCCGCCCTTATTAATTACCAAAGAACAGATAATGGAATGCGTGGAAATTATCGGTAAAAGTTTGGCAATGCTTTAATCTGCCAGACAGTGTGCCGTCCTGGTTGCTGGCAAAACAATCTACTAGGGGTTGCCAACTTTAATAAAAAGCCTGACAAGTTTTTAAATTCTGTTAAAAGGTTGGCCGCCATTAGTGGTAATTTTCAATGAGTCTGTCATTCATAAATAACTGCCGGTTATTTTTTTGACCGAAGGTTAATGCACAACATATTATCTTCGCTGTTACAAATTTTTTTATGGATACCCACCTGCACCACCCCCACGTAGAATCGCATTTAAAAAGCACGGATTTTTTAAGAGACATTGTAATCGGCATGAGTGATGGGTTGACTGTTCCTTTCGCACTGGCAGCCGGTTTAAGCGGAGCCGTTTCAGACAGCAGGATCATCGTTATTGCCGGTATTGCAGAAATTTGTGCAGGCAGTATTGCGATGGGGCTTGGTGGCTACCTGTCGGGAAAAACGGAACAGGATCATTACAAAAGCGAGATTAAAAGAGAGTATGAGGAGGTAGAAAACATGCGTGAGGTAGAGATCAAAGAAACCAAAGAATTTTTTGCCAATATTGGTTTAAGCGAAAACATACAGAACCTGGCTACTGAGGAAATTGCAAAGGATAAAGATCGCTGGGTAGATTTTATGATGAAATACGAATTGGGGCTGGAAGAACCGGATCCAAAAAGAGCCTCCAAAAGCGCTTTGAATATCGGGCTGTCTTATGTTGTTGGAGGTGTTATCCCCTTGAGCCCCTATTTTTTTATCAGCAGTTCTACCGAAGCATTGGAAATATCGGTAGTAGCTACGCTGGTTTGCCTTTTTGTATTTGGTTATTTTAAAAGCAGGATTACCGGTATTAATCCCTGGCTGGGTGCATTGCGGGTTACCCTGATTGGCGCCATGGCAGCAGCCGCCGCATTTGGAGTAGCAAAATTATTTGAAGGATAAAATCAATCGCAGTCCGGCATGCTTCAAATCAGGAATTACATAAAAAAATATCCCACTGCTTCAGATCCTGTTTTGTCTATCCCTGGTTACCAGTTAGCGGCAGGGATTTACTGGATAAAGGGACATAACGGTTCCGGCAAAACATCGCTCTTGAAATCCATTGCAGGCCTTATTCCATTTGAAGGTGACATTTCTGTAGATGGGCTGCATATCAACCGCAACAGGATGGCCTACACGAGAATGGTTAATTATGCGGAAGCCGAACCACAATATCCCCCGTTCCTGGATGGAATCACCCTGATTGATTTTTATAAATCAACAAAGGGAGTTCATTTCCCGGAAACACTATTCAGGCAGCTCGGTGTAGAAAAATTTATGCATCAAAAAACAGCCACTTACTCCAGCGGCATGCTTAAAAAATTATCCCTGGTGCTGGGCCTTACAGGCCAACCAAAACTGGTGCTGCTGGATGAGCCATTGATTGCGCTGGATATTGCAGCAGTTGAAACATTGCAGTCTGCTATTCTTCAATATAGCCGGCAGGGAGTTTCATTTCTGATTACTTCTCATCAGCCACTCGATAGCGGATTAATAAAAGAAACAAACCATCTCATAATAAAAGATAAAATCCTGCAACAGGAAAACCTATGATTGGTGTAACCCGATTATTACTGAATGTATGGGTAAAGCAGTTTTACATCATCCATGCAGGGTTCCTGTTGTGTATGTTTTTTTTCTTTTTCGGTATGGTGAACGGTGCGCAATTGATTTCTTATCATCGCTCCCTGATACTGGCCATGCTTACTTCCCCGGTTTTTATGGCGGTGGTTTGGGTAGCCTGGTTATTGTACAATATCAAATGCATTCTCTTTACCATCAATACCATCAAAGCAAATAACAGTAGTTATTTATACAATTTAAAAGCTATCCCGGCATCAAAACAAACCAGCATTTACCTGCTCATTGCTTTGCTGCAATACCTGCCGGTATTTGGCTATTCGGGTGTGGTGGTGTATATGGCGTTTATTAAAGGAATGCCGGCAACAGCATTCATGGTGATTGTTTATCAACTATTCATGCTGGCAATGGCTGCTGTGTTCATCTTTATCACCATTAATAAAACCAACAAAGTTTCAACGGTGGTAAAAGTAATTTCAACGCTATCCACCTGGTTCCATATAAGGATTGGTTATTATGGTTTTTTACTGGGCAATCTCTTGTATGAAAAGAAAATAGCTTTTGCACTGGTAAAGATTTTTTCTATTTTATTATTGTCCATTTCATTTGTTATTAACGGCGATCATTTTGATGAGGACCTGTTTAGTATTTTTTACCAGTTAATTTTTGTGGCTCATGCCACGCTGGTTTTATATTGTGTTGATTTTTCAGAAATGCAGATGCAGTTTACCCGCAACCTGCCAATACCGTTATTGAAAGTTGCGGCCAGGTATCTTTTAACTTACGGCATCCTGCTTTTACCCGAAGCTGCGTTTATGTTCATCAACAATCAAGGTAATTTACAATTCACTGCAATTATTTTGCTTTACCTAACCATGGTATCGGTGCTGTTTCTTTACACAGCTATCCTGTATGGGTGTGGAATGGATATGGAGAGTTACCTGTTTTTTGTGTTTGCCAGTTTTGTAATCATCTTCTTTTTACAAAAAACGGAATGGCAATTGATTAACATGCTGTTGATACTTGCTACCGCCATTGCTGTTTTTAAAACATACTATCATTCATTTGAAATAGAATAACCGGGGAGGATAGCAATAAAGTATGCTTACTATCGATGAGTATGATGGCCAAAAATCAAAGCCTTGCTACCGTATTATTGTTCTCTTTTAACCAGCTTAAAAAAAAGTTCTGTACCCTTCCTGGGCGGAATTGAGTTATAGCAGTCATTCATTGTTTCAATGGTAAACCCGGGCAAGAACAATGATTCATATTCCCTTTTGGAACCACCAAATGGCGGCCCTCCGTCAAACTCCCTGTTAAACAGGAGCCCAACTACTTTCCCGCCGGGCTTTAACAGGCGGTACATCTGTTCAGCATATTGTTGTCTCAAAGCCGGATCAAGGGCGCAAAAAAAAGTCTGTTCAATCACCAGGTCGTACTCACCCAGGTGTTCAAGAAAATCTCCGCAAATAATCGTTAAGCCTATAGAAAGAAAGGATGCAAATTTCGCTTCCAGTTTTTTGCAAAGCACCGCTGAAATATCAATGATTGTTATATTAGTAAAACCGCGGTGCAACAGGTAATCCGCTTCATGACTATTGCCACTACCCGGGATCAGTATGGCGATATTTTTATTTAATTCCTGGTCCATATAGTTCTTTATCGGCGGGGTGATCATGCCTGCATCCCATGCCGTTTCCCCCTCTTTGTACAGGTTACTCCAATATGCTTCATCTAGTTCCATTGCAATTGATGTTTATTTTTATTGAAATATCCCCCATCATCCAATCCGGTTATTGCTGTTACTAAAATTATCGCAGGTATTCTAATGAAAGAACAACAGTAGCCAAATGCGAAGCAATATACTGCTAAATCATATTCGACATCCAATTGTTCGCATTTGATGGCAGGTTATGTACCAAATGAAATGTCTATTCGTACATTTGCAGCCTGTAGGAACAGGCCGCGGCCTGTTCCTACGTGGTACATCAGCATACATGCCGAATTAAACACCGATAATCAATATATCATCAATGGAATTGTCAAAGAATTACCTACCCAACGAAGTAGAAGCAAACTGGTACCAGCACTGGCTGGATAAAGGATATTTTAACAGCGTACCGGATGAAAGGGAACCCTATACCATTGTAATTCCACCACCAAATGTAACAGGGGTATTGCACATGGGGCATGCACTCAACAATACCATCCAGGATATACTGATCCGCAGGGCTCGTATGCATGGAAAAAATGCCTGTTGGGTACCCGGTACTGATCATGCCTCCATTGCCACGGAAGCAAAGGTTGTAGCCATGTTGCGAGAGAGAGGTATCGCCAAATCATCCTTAACCAGGGACGAATTTTTAGGATATGCCTGGGAATGGAAAGAAAAATATGGCGGTATTATTTTGCAGCAATTAAAAAAATTAGGCTGCAGCCTTGATTGGAACAGGACCTCCTTCACTATGGATGATGATTATTACCAATCAGTGATTAAAATCTTTGTTCAGCTTCATCAGAAAGGGAGTATCTACCGTGGCAAAAGAATGATCAACTGGGATGTAAGAGCAAAAACTGCCCTGAGTGATGAAGAGGTAATCCGGAAAGAAACAAAGCAGAAATTATATCACATACGCTACCAACTGGTAAATGCAGACAACACCCCTTTAAAAGCTATTGGCGAAAAAGCAGAGTCGCCGAATAACTCCCCTTTAGGGGACGGGGGTATCATCATCGCCACCGTTCGCCCCGAAACCATCATGGGGGATACGGCCATCTGTGTGCACCCGGATGACGAACGCTACAACCACCTTCATGGAAAGTTTGCGATTGTTCCCCTTGTCAACCGGCTTATTCCCATCATCACCGATGAATACGTAACCATGGATTTTGGTACCGGTGCGTTGAAAGTTACCCCGGCCCACGACATGAATGACAACCAGCTCGGACAAAAACACAACCTGGAAGTAATTGATATTTTTAATGATGATGGTACGCTGGGTGAGGCGGCTCAAATCTTCGTTGGCGTAGAAAGATTTGAGGCAAGAAAAAAAATTGTACAGCAACTGGAGGCGGAAAATTTTTTAGTAAAGATAGAAGACTATACCAGTGAAGTAGGTTATAGTGAGCGGACCGATACAGTGGTAGAACCAAGGCTGAGTTTGCAATGGTGGATTAAGATGAAGGACATCAGCAGCCCGGCACTAAAAGCGGTGATACCCGCCCGTGCCGGTACGGACGGGGAAGAAGAAATAAAATTCTATCCACCGAAATTTAAAAACACCTATCGCCACTGGATGGAAAACATCCGGGATTGGTGCATCAGCCGCCAGTTGTGGTGGGGGCATCGCATACCCGCCTGGTACGATGAAGATGGCAATGTATATGTAGCCGAAAGCCTGGAAGCATTACATGCAGCACATCCTGAAACAGCCAAACTACCATTAAGGCAGGATGATGATTGCCTGGATACCTGGTTCTCTTCCTGGCTTTGGCCCTTTGAAGTATTTAAAGGATTCAGTAACCCCGGCAATGCGGATATAAAATATTACTACCCCACCAACACACTCGTAACAGCACCTGAAATCATTTTCTTCTGGGTGGCCAGGATGATTATGGCAGGCTTTGAATACATGGGCGAAAAGCCATTTAGCGAGGTTTATTTTACAGGCATTGTTAGGGATAAGTTAGGCAGAAAAATGAGTAAGCAATTAGGTAACTCACCTGACCTGCTGGGCCTCATCGATCAATATGGCGCAGATGCGGTGAGGTTTGGGATCATGGTATCCTCTCCTGCAGGTAACGACCTGATGTTTGACGAAAGCGCTTTGGAACAGGGCCGGAATTTTAATAATAAATTGTGGAATGCCCTGAAACTGGTTCGTGGCTGGCGGTCACGCATTGAAGCAACACCTACGTTGGTGCAAAGTATCGAATCGATCAGTTCCACTACAGATGCCTCTTTGCCGGATCACCTGTCTACACTGATTGCGCATCATACCCCGGTTCCGCCGCATCATTTTGCAATGGATTGGTTTACTAACCGGATGAACCAGGTAAAATCAGAAGTGGATGGATTGATGAAACAATTCCGCCTGAGTGAAGCACTTAAAACCGTTTATTCACTGATATGGGATGATTTCTGTAGCTGGTACCTCGAGTGGGTGAAACCCGGATTTGAACAGCCGGTAGAAGCGGCGGTATATCATACAACCGTGGAATTTTTTGAAGAAATGATGCAGTTGTTACATCCCTTCATGCCATTTATCACCGAGGAAATTTTTCATCTGTTAAATGAGCAGCCAGTTGATCTTTGCGTGAAACAAGTTGACGCCTTTCAGCCACCTGTGCAAAAAGTATTGGAACAGGGCGAATTATTGAAAAAAGTAATTACATCGTTAAGGGATGCCCGAAATAAAAACCAGGTAAAACCAAAAGACACTATTAGACTGCATATTCAGACTGCTTCCCCCGCTGCATATCATGCGATAGAAAATATTCTAAGCAAACAGGTAAATGCGGCATCTGTCAGCTTTACAAACGTACTGGTTGCCAACACCATTGTGGTTGCGGTTGAAAACGATAAATTCTATATTGAATCAGAAAAGGAATTAGACAGCGCCACATTGAAAAATGATTTATTAAAAGACCTGCAACACCAGCAGCTCTTTTTACTGAGTGTTCAAAAAAAGCTGGGCAACGAACGCTTTGTACAAAATGCAAAGCCCGAAGTAATTGAACTGGAAAGAAAAAAACAGGCGGATGCCGAGAACCGGATCCGAACCATTGAAGAAAGCCTTGCAGGACTGAATTAACATTTTTTGATACTAACAAGGCTGTAATTTCGTTCAGTTGATAAAATCAAAAGAATGCAAAAGAAATTTTACCTGCTTTTAACGGTAACTTCAATGGTGTTGCTTATAAATACTGTTATGCTGGCGCAAAAACCTGTTAAAAAGGAATTACCCGCCGCGGCAAAGTATAAAAAGCCAATGGTAAAATCCTGGTTAGGTAAAGTAAATGGAACCGTTACGCTCAGTCCGGATGCAGCGAAGCAGCTCGTTACCCTTCCATTAACGATTACAGATGATAAAAACGTCAATTATGTTATTTCTTCCTACCAGTTTGCCTATAAGCGAATTGGTGTTACAGAAGATGAAGTAACCGGTAAAGCGTCGCCGCAAACCGATATGGCAGCAGACAGGTTTACGGTTACTCCCCTACCTCCGGTATGGCAAAAGAATATCATTGAAGGATTGCACAACGGCGAGGAATTATATTTTTTTGATATCATTGTATTTGACAAACAGGGGCGCCGTTTTTTTGCACCGGAGTTAAAAATCACCATTCAATAAATACACTACGGGTCCATGAGTATTTTTGCTGCTACCGATACCAGGAGCATTCAGGTACAAAAAGTTGCTGCTGAATCTATACCTGTTATTCAGTCACTGGCACAAATCACCTGGGGGGTGGCTTATAAAGACATTTTATCCCCTGAACAAATGAGCTATATGCTCCAACTGATTTACAGTACTCCCTCTTTACAAAATCAAATAGAAAAACAAGGGCATCAATTCATCATTGTAACGGATGAAGAAGAGCCTGTAGGTTTTGCATCCTATAGTTTAAAGAAAGCGGATACCAAAACCACCTGGAAGCTGCATAAAATTTATATCCATCCCAATCAGCAAGGTAAAGGCACCGGTAAAGTTTTACTGGATTATATTGTACACGACATTCAGCCAACAGGTGCCAACGCATTGGAACTAAATGTAAACCGCCACAATAAGGCCATTGGGTTTTATCAAAAAATGGGTTTTAAAATCATTGCGGAAGAAGACATTGATATTGGCAATGGCTACTTTATGAATGATTATGTGATGAAGCTAAGTTGGTAAGTCCGGGCGCTTTGAAGTGGATTTTTATTTGTGTGTTTTTTTTCATTTTCAAATAATTTACAATCGGTATAAAAAATAGCCACCTATCTTTTTATTTTACCCGGATACGCAATCGCACCAACCATTTACGGAGATTACCCCCTTCTTCCTTATCCATAGTTTAATTTTATACACACCACCCTTTTAACAATTGCATCGGAACCGGCATTCAACCCCTTTGTATCATCAATGCAAAGCCTGCCTGCTATTTACAGTTGCATTTAAAAGAACATATTTTTTTATTTATCTTTTTAAATGAACCTTGTATATTATTCACTCGTATGATAAAAAAGCTCATTATAGTTTCTCTTTTTTGTTTAGGTTCACTCCATATTTTCGCCCAGAATAAAATAATCGACAGTCTCGTTAACTGGATCAACGGGCATACCAAAGTAGATTCACAATACATTATCACCCTGCACCGGATCAGCTACCGCACCAATGAAAACGATGTAAAAAAATCATTTAGCTATTATGAAAAAGTGGCGGCGCTGAGTGATAGTCTCCATTTTACCTATGGTAAATCGCTGGCAGAAATTAACCTCGGTATCCTGCTTGGTAATTCAGCTAATTATGAAGCCAGCAATACCGCCTACTTTAACGCGATTGATTATGCAGAGCAATGCGGCGCCTTACGATTAAAAGCAGTTTCACTCAATAATATTGGCGATAATTTTAAAGTGCTGAAAGAGTATAATAAATGCAGGAAATATACCAGGGAAGCAATTGAAATTAATACCATCCTGGAAGCATGGCGTGGGGTGGCTATTAATTACGAGTTGTTGCATCAATGCGATTTGGATGAGAAGCTATATGTGAGTGCTAAACAAAACCTGGTGACCGGTATGCCTTTTGCTATTAAAGCCAATGAACATTACATACTTTCCCAATACAATACCGGCTTTGGAAAATTACATGCCATCAATAAAAATTTTGATTCTGCTGACTACTTTTTTTCAAAAGCTTTATCACAGGCTAAATCTCAAAATGACCTGCGAAACGAATACCAGGTGTATGTGGCCAAAGCGAAATACTTAACCAATATCAACCAGCTTGAAAAAATAAATATTCTTAAAACTGCATTGGGTATTGCCAAAGAAACCAATTACCTGGAAGGAGAAGCCAATGCCGCCCTTGAATTATCCAACCTGTACGATCAGCTAAAAAGCAAGGACTCTTCACTGTACTATTACCGGATTCACCGGTCGGCCTTTGACACCCTGTTTTCAGAGCATAATAAAAGAAATACCATTATTCACGAATCGGAATGGATGATCAAACGGAAAGAAATCGAAAACCAGCATCTGAAACAATTAGCCGCTATACAGGAAAAGGAAATCAGTACCAAAAATGCTTTATTGCTGGCACTTGCCATTTGTTTTGGCCTCATTATTGGGATCACATTTTTCATCAACAAATCCATCCAGGCTAAAAAGAAAAGAACCGAATCTTCCTTTAAACAAAAAATCGCGGAAACGCAAATGCAGGCACTACAGTCGCAGATGAACCCGCATTTTATTTTCAACAGCCTCAACAGCATTGAAAATTTTATGATGCAAAATGAGAAAAGGCTGGCCAGTGATTACCTGAATAAGTTTGCAAGACTCATTCGTACCATACTCGATAGCAGCCGAAACGAACTGCTACCCCTGTCGAAAGACATGGATGCGCTTCAGTTGTACATTGACCTGCAACAATTGCGCTTCAACAATAAATTTTGTTACGAAACAATCATTGACCCTACCCTGCTGAACGATGATTATAAGGTACCCTCGCTGATCATACAACCCTACGTGGAAAATGCCATTGAGCATGGCCTGGCACATACTGAACGGGAGGATCTGAAACTAACAGTAACCGTTAGCCTCGCAGGAGACTTTCTTCAATACATCATTGAAGACAATGGTATTGGACGGGTGCAGTCGGCAAGTTATAACCAGCAAAACAGGCCCCACCACAAAAGCATCGGGTTAACCATTACCCAAAGCAGGGTGCATATTTTTAATGGCCAGCAAAGCAGTTCCGACGATATTGTAATAAAAGATTTGTACGACCAAGCCGGTGCGGCTGCCGGTACCAGGGTAACTGTAAAAATAAAAGTAATTTAATATGGAAAAGCTTAAAGCAATTTTGATAGATGATGAGCTCAACAGTTTGCAAAATCTCCGGCAAAAGCTGGACGAGTTTTGCCCGGAAGTGCAGGTGGTGGCCATGGCACAAAAACCGGAGGAAGCCATGTTGCTGATCAAACACCATAAGCCCGATGTAATCTTCCTCGACATTGAAATGCCTAAAATGAGCGGCTTCCGCATGCTGGATGAATTGGGCGATTGCGATTTTGAAATCATATTTACCACGGCTTACAACCATTACGCAATTGATGCCATCCGTATCAGTGCATTTGATTACCTCATGAAGCCCATCGCCATCACGGAATTGCAGGCTGCGGTGGAACGATTAAGCAGCATGCGGATCTCGCAAACACGGGAAAAGATTGACATCCTTAAAACTTCGATGAATGAAAATAAATCGCAGGATGATAAAATTGCCATCCCTACATCGGAGGGCCTTGAATTCATCCCCATTAAAAATATCCTGCACATTGAATCCAGTTCCAACTACAGCAAAATATTTTTTAAAGAAGGCAAAACAATCGTGGTAACCAAATTGCTGAAAGACTTTGAAGATATGCTGCAACCCTATCGTTTTTACCGCATCCACAATAGTCACCTGATCAATTTAAATTATATCCTAAAATATGTAAAGGCCCAGGGAGGCCAAGTGATTATGCAGGATGGCACTACCATTGATGTAGCGAGAAGGAAGAAGGAGGAATTTTTGAGGATGATAGCGGGGTAAAGTCCACCCCCGTCCCCTAAAGGGGAGTTCCTCAGCCAGCTCACTGCAACACCTGGCTTGTAAAAGGTGTGGCGTTGCAATATTCTATTTGTAGAACTCCCCTTTAGGGGACGGGGGTTACACCAACTGATGCGTCTGCTTAATAATCCCCATCACAAACACGCTCTGCACATGCCCCATGTTCTGTATCTGGCTTAGTTTGTTTACATGAAAATCGTAATAGGCATTCATATCTTCGCACACCACCTTCAGCATAAAATCAAACTCACCCGAAATGCTGTAGCACTCAATCACTTCGTTCAGCACCTGCATGGTTTCTATAAATTGTACACCAGCGTTTTTGCTATGCTCTTTCAGCGATACATAACAAATCACCATCAGCCCTTTTTTAACCTTGGTATGGTCGAGCAGGGTGGCGTATTGTTTAATCACGCCACTGTTTTCCATTCGCTTAATCCGCTCGTGTACGGGTGTAGTACTCAGGTGCATCTGGTCGCTGATTTCCTTTACTGTAATCCGTGCATTTTTTTGCAACAGTTGCAGTATTGCCAGGTCTTTACTATCCAATGCAATCGGGCCGGTAGTTGAATCCTCTTTTTGTATCGCCTTAGCCATGGGTTAATGGTTGTTTGTCCTGTAAAATTATAGTTTTAATATACTTTATCCCAAAGTTTTACAAATGCGTAGAATATTATCCTGTGATTGTACATTTGTTCCTCAAAACAAAAAATATTATGTCAACTATCACACAACATTCTATCGATTTCAGCCTGAAAAACAAAGTGGCTGATATGAGCCTTGCAGCCTGGGGCCGTAAGGAGATACGTTTAGCCGAAGCTGAAATGCCCGGTTTAATGGCATTGAGAGCGGAGTACGGACCATCACAGCCTTTGAAAGATGCCCGTATCGCCGGTTGTTTACACATGACCATTCAAACAGCGGTTTTAATTGAAACACTGGTTGCTTTGGGTGCGGAAGTAAAATGGAGTTCCTGCAATATTTTCTCTACACAGGACCAGGCCGCTGCTGCCATCGCCGCAACCGGTGTGGGTGTATTCGCGTGGAAAGGACAAACACAGGAAGAATCTGACTGGTGTATTGAACAAACTTTATTCTTTGGTGGCGCCGACCGTCCGCTGAATATGATTTTGGATGATGGTGGTGATTTGACCAATATGGTTTTTGATAAATACCCTGAACTGGTTTCCGGTATCCGCGGTTTATCTGAAGAAACGACTACCGGTGTACACCGCCTGTATGAAAGAATGGAAAAAGGCACCTTGCCCATTCCTGCTATTAATGTAAATGATTCTGTTACCAAATCTAAATTTGATAACAAGTATGGTTGTAAAGAAAGTTTGGTAGATGCGATCCGTCGTGCTACTGATGTGATGATGGCTGGTAAGGTGGCTGTAGTAGGAAGTTATGGTGACGTGGGTAAAGGTTCTGCTGCTTCACTGAAAGGTGCCGGTTGTCGTGTAATCGTTACCGAAATAGATCCTATTTGTGCTTTGCAGGCAGCAATGGACGGCTTTGAAGTAAAGCCAATGATTGAAGCAGTAAAGGAAGCGGATATCATCGTAACCGCTTCGGGTTGCCGCGACCTGATCACGGAAAAACATTTCCGCCTGATGAAGGATAAAGCCATTGTTTGTAACATCGGACACTTTGATATTGAAATCGATATGGCATGGTTAAACGCAAACTACGGTGACACTAAAAACACCATCAAACCACAGGTTGATTTGTATACCATCGAAGGTAAAGATGTAATCATCCTGGCAGAAGGCCGCCTGGTAAACCTGGGTTGTGCTACAGGCCATCCATCATTCGTGATGAGCGCCTCTTTCACCAACCAAACGCTGGCCCAGTTGGAATTGTGGACCAACACCGACCAATACGAAAACAAAGTGTATGTATTGCCAAAGGTATTGGACGAAAAAGTTGCCCGCTTACACCTTGCCAAAATCGGCGTGGTATTAGACGAGTTAACTACAGAGCAAAGTGCTTACCTGGCCATTCCGAAGGAAGGTCCGTTTAAGGCTGAGCATTACAGGTATTAATATGCCCCCGGCCCCTGAAGGGGAGTTTTCGGAGCGTTTAAAATATAGCCCACTTCTTTTATAGAAGTGGGCTTTTTATTTGTTGACCAGCGGAAGATTTTCATGGCGGCTTCGTTGCGTCGCACACTTGTACGGCATACCGTTATTGAACTTTTAACCACCAAACTTGGGGCTTCAGTGCGTTTCTCCTTGTTACTACTAACTCAATCGTTGACGCCCTTGTAAAGTTACAGACTCCATCATATACCTTGCGCCCGGCTAAAGACCAAAGATGCTTTTGTTCGTAATCTTTACTGGTTGTTGGTGTAGCCGCTTTAATTACCCTCCACCAGAAAACACAATAAGGACAGGTAGTCGGCTTCGAAATATTAAGGAATTACAGCAACCTCGAAAATATAAATCAAACATGGAGTACTAATTTGTCACTGTTAATTGAACCCCGGCCTTTACCGTTACATTGCCTGAAACCGTTTCTACTTTTAACGATTTGCAGGTAGTATTTGCTGTAACTGTTACGTTGTGCTTTACTGTTACAATGGCATCGGAAGATGGGATGATACCTCCCAGCCAGGTGGAAGGGCTATTCCAGTTTCCATTGGCAATGGTTACAAATGAGCTGGCCGCACTACTACCATCTAACACACCGTTTGACAATATTTTAGCAGCATAAATATCAAGCTTGGAAAATGAAAAACCGTGACTCCAGGTTAGGATTGCATTTCCACTTCCGGCAGATACCATTTGTATATATCCCGGGCGATTCCCCGAATTGGTAATGGTAACACCTCCTGCTCCCCATAAAAAGGTACCTCCGGCATTCATTTTTTGTGCAAGTAGCTGTGGTGTTTGTTCGTCCACATAAGCAATGATAAAATTACCCGAACCATCTTCAGTGATTTTGGCTTCGTAAGAATCTTGTCCGGGTAACGATACTGCCAATCCATTAATGGCCCAGGAAGGGTTACCTGCAGAACTGATCCGTTGAGTATACATCGTGTTATTTAAATTGCTAACAAATACTACCGCAATGCCGCCCGAGCCATCCGTTGATACCCCATTTATATACTGATTGCCACCTGCATTACTTAACGGCACACCATTTTGTGCCCACTGAGCTACACCATTGCTATTCAATTTCTGTACATATAAATCGTAGTTGGTAGGATTCCCATCCACATCAGGTACATCATTTCGTGCATCATCAAAAGCGAATATTGCCCCGCCATTTCCATCAGGTATTGCCGTACCGGTAGTAAAACTTTCCTGGTTGCCTGTAGCAGTACAAACAGCTACGCCATTATTCGTCCACAACCTGGAACCACTGGCGCTAATCCGTTGTGCGTAAATATCTCCATTGGTAATATCATTGCTGTCGATATAAGCATAGTCCGATCCATTGGGATCATTCCTGGTATCTAAAAAAAACAGTATACAACCATTGCTTCCATCGCTCACGATATTATTTCCTCCACGAAACCCCGGGGCGGTACAAACCTGAACACCATTGGTTGCCCATAGAGTAGTTCCCGTGCTATTAATTCGTTGGGCAAATGCCTGTATATCGTCTAGATCATTATCCCTTATCCAACTTACAATTACTCCCCCGGCACCATCCGTACAAACCGCCGGAAAATAATCATCAACAGTTGCGCTGATAGTAATCCTCCGCCCATTGGCCTCCCAAAGGGCCGCACCAGTTGCGCTAATATGCTGCATATAAATTTCTCCATATACATCCATATGCCGGTAGTCTTCCCAGGCAACAAATGCACCACCAGTTCCATCGGGTATAGCGACGATATTACCCTGGTAGTTGATTTCCTGGCAAACCATCGTTGGGTTATTACCAGGACTCCATGGCAATGTACCTGTTGCAGATACTTTCTGCATGAACACATCGTCGTCATTGCGGCTAAAAAAAAGAATGGTTCCACCAGCGCCATCTGTTATTGCTGATGCAAGTTGATCATCGCCGTTAGTTTTAGCAACCAAATTATTGATGGCCGGGTTGTTATTCCATTGTGCCGTTACAACCAGGAACATAAAACATAAAAACAGGGTAAACAATATTTTCATAATCGTCTTAAATTTTGAGTAATATACAAATGAAATTTAATTGTTATGAAACAACTTAGCCTGCGGAAATTTGAAATGCATCACATGAGGGCAAGGCGCTTTAATTATACTACTTTTGTTTGTAATCTTTTCTCCGGTTGTTGGTGTAGCCGCCACTTCTTTTTATTTGCACTAACATACAACAACAGCAAGGAGTGGGCTTTGGAAAATTATGAAAGTGTAACAACAGAGAAATAAAAACAGAGGACATTTAACCAACAAACTAAAACTCCTGCCAAGCTAAGTTTCGCCCTGCTATTTCAGTATTCACTTTTAGTCGCTAACTTGCTCCTTACATTTTCAATTTAGCATTTGTGCCGGGCAGAAACAGCAGGCCCCCGTGCATTAATACACAACATTGTAGCAAATCATACAACCATGAAAATAAAAATAGCTATTGCAATCATTGCCACCACGCTAATGTCGTGCGGAGGACAAATAGACAATAAAGTATCAAAACCGTCAGCTTCATCCGTCGCAGGAACATGGCGGTTGCTTACCGGTACAGTGATAGAAAAGGGCGATACGGCAGTGACTGATTACACCAAAAATATCTCATTCATTAAAATCATCAACGATACCCATTTCGCGTTTTTACAGCATGATTTGAACAAGGGGAAAGACTCTGCTGCCGTTTTCGCATCAGGAGGAGGCAGTTATTCGCTTAACGACAGTATGTACACCGAACACCTGGAATATTGCAGCGCCAGGAATTGGGAGGGCAACGATTTTAAATTTACCATCACTATAAAAAATGACACCCTTACTCAAAGCGGCGTGGAGATAGTGGAAAGTGCGGGAATAAACAGGATCAATATCGAACGGTATATCAGGGTGAAATAATAACTTCTTACAACCAGGTAAGGATGGAGAATTTTCACCCCAACATGTTTCTCCTGCAAGGGAAAAATACGAAGACAAAATCATTACATGACAGCTATTAACTCTTCTGCCGTGACCAAAATAGTTTGGATGACCACTACCTTAATAACCGGAATATTATGCCTGGTTATATCATCAGTTTATGGACAATTCCTGCCGGTAGAAAAGGTGAGAAATGATTTCAAAGCCTTATTGCAACGGCCCTGGGTTGCTGCCAATCCTTCCATTCAATCTTTTCCTACAGATTCTGTGCTGGTAGAAAAAGGCTTCTTCTATTCCGAAGCAACGGAGAAAGTTCCTGTGCTGATTTACAAACCTGTTTCCGGCAAACCCCGAAAATTGCCTGTTGTCATATGTCTGCATGGAACCGGCGGCAGTAAGGATGGGATGAAAGATTTACTTTATCGCTTTTCAACATCCGGCTTTATTGCGGTAGCCATCGATGGAAGGTATTATGGAGATAGAGCCGGAGTAGTTGCAGGTAAAAATAATTATGTGGAAGCCATTATCAAAGCCTGGCAAAATAAAGACAGCACCCGGCAGCAGCATCCTTTTTTCTTTGATACGGTGTATGATTGCTGGAAGCTGGTGGATTATTTACTAACGAGAACCGATGTTGACCCGTCCCGCATTGGTATGATGGGCATCTCAAAGGGTGGTATCGAAACCTGGATGGCCGCATCAGTGGATACAAGGATTAAGGTAGCGGTTCCCGTTATTGCTACACAGAGTTTCAACTGGTCGCTGGAAAATGACCGCTGGCAGGGCCGAGCAAACACTATACGGGGAGCACATGTACAGGCTGCGAAAGACCTGGGCGATACTGGTGTGAATAAAGAAAATGTACAGGCATTGTGGAATAAATTGCTTCCGGGCATAACGGGCGAATTTGACTGCCCGTCGATGATCCGGCTTTTTGCGCCCCGTCCATTGCTGTTGCTGAGTACGGAGAATGATCAAAATTGCCCGTTGCCGGGAGCGAAACTGGCTTTCGATGCAGCAACAAACAGCTATCAATCTGAAAATGCCCCGGATAAATTAAAAATAGATGTGGAACCAAATGAACCACACCGGTTTACCTCAAAGCATGTGGAGATGACAATTGAATGGTTTAAAAAATGGTTGTAAAGCGGCAAAAAACCGGCACCAGGGCAATATTGACAGACTGAAATATAATAGCGGATTTGTAAACATGGCGCTGCAAAAAAAGTCCTACTATCGAAATTTATCACCGGCAACAAATTATCAAATACAAAAGTCACTAATGATTAACTTTACCACGCGTACTTAACAATCATGTCAAAACCGTCCATTTCAAAAAAAGTATTTTGGGATATCCCATTTAACGAATTAGATTTTGAAAAATCTTCTTTATTTGTAATGGAGAAAGTGTTTAATTACGGCACCTGGAATGACCAGGTAGCAATCATGAAATACTATAGTTTATCCCGTATCCGGAAAGAGATAGTACAGCCCGCATATCTTCGTAAGCCTGTACTGAGTTTTCTTTGTACTATCTTAAATCTTCAGAAAACTGATTTTTCATGCTACAACAAAATGCAGTTGAACCCGCTACCCTGGAATTATTAACCTCCATCCAGCGCAGGGCAGTCATTTACAACTTAGGAATTTCCAATTGTTTACAGATGGCCTCCGACAGATGTCTATCAATTTGCGGATGCCGTGGTACAGTAGTTTTCTTTTTTGTAATAATATTTTGATATACATCATGTTTACTGCCATGTCGGTGAAGCTGGCATTGATGGCTTTCAAGATGCCTGATAAATTGGTTTCTCTTAATCGACATTATGCAATCTGTAAGTACTCTTCAAAAACTTTATTGGTATCATTGTCTTCACTTTGCATGTCTTCTAAATATAACTCAAGTGCATCCAATACATTTTCTTTAGTTTCCTCAATGGTAGTACCCTGGGTTAAAACAGCAGGTATTTCTTTAATAGTACCAAGATAAAAATCTTCACCTTTTGAAATAACAATGGTAAGTTTCATTTGCAAAAATTTTAAAATAAAGTTAACTAGTTTTTACAATATACCAACAGGCGCAAAGCTCCTTCCCCTTGTCTCTCTTGTTATTATACTTTGCAAGGCGTAAATTAATAGAGTGTGATTTGTTCCGTATAGATAAAAAGTACAAGGGTGCGACGCCTCCGAAGCTTAATAGTAGTACTGCTGCCTGGCTCATAAAAAAATCCAACTCACGGGTTTATGCCTAGTGAACTATACCAAATGAATCGTTGGACAACCCGTTTCAGGAGCATATTCCATTCTGTATCCTTTTCAATGCCTTGCACTTAACCGGTGCCCGCTTCCGGACTTATGCCACCTTTGTTACTACTGTTGCTGGCAGTTGGTGTAGCCACCCCTTCATACCTTCCGCACGAACACACAACAACGGCAGGCGGTGGGCTTCGGAATATTGAGGAAGGCCAATAACAGCAAAAGAGAACCTTTACCGTTTCTCCTTTGTATTAAAAAGGCATCTCAAAATATCTTATCTGTCCCTCCTATTTCTTACTAATCCGATACAAATTACCCCCATCTGTAACCGCATATAATTTACCGTTGAACTGGGCCACATCCCTAAACCGCTCATTCTTATCTGCCAGTAAACTTTCTTCCCCTACCACCTTGTTATTTTCAATTACCAACCTGGCAATATGTGTACTGCTAAGGCAGGCGATAAATAAATTGTTTTTCCATTCCGGTATGGAATCACTGGCATAGAATACCATGCCGCTGGGTGAAACAACCGGATCCCAATAATACACAGGTTGCTCCAGACCTTCTTTTTGCTGGATGCCTTCTCCCACTTTAGGGCCATCGTATTCAATGCCATAAGTAATGGTTGGCCAGCCGTAGTTTTTACCGGGCTTTACCAGGTTTACTTCATCTCCTCCCCTTGGGCCAAATTCGGCTTCCCACAATTCGCCGGTTACCGGGTGAATATCGAGGCCCTGCGGATTGCGGTGTCCATAAGAATAAATCTCTGGTTTGGCATCCGGCTGGCCGATAAAAGGATTACCGGGTGCAGGTTTGCCCTCTTTGGTTATTTTAAATATTTTTCCAAGTCCCGAGTTAAGCATCGGCGACTGCTTCCTTCCTTCCAATATCGATCTTTCACCTGCGCTCACAAAAAGATTTCCGTCCTTATCAAACAGCAGGCGGGAACCAAAATGCAGCTCACTGTCCAATTCCGGAGTCGCCCTAAAAATTACCACTACATTCTCCACGGTAGATTCATCCGCCGATAATTTCCCTTTGGCCACAGCGGTTAAATTGCCAATACCATACTTTTCGGAATAAGACCAGTACATGATTTTATTTTGAACAAAGTCAGGGTCCAGCGCTATATCCAGCAATCCACCCTGTGCTGTATTTACTACAGCGGGTAAACCGGTTATCTTCTTTAGTAATTTACCATCAGCGCTATGCAGCGTGATAAAACCGGATTTTTCTGTAATCAGCAGCCTGCCATCCGGCATGGGAATTACCGCCCAAGGCCTTCCCAGTTTTTCAGCAATCTTTTCAACATTGTAAGGGGTGGCAGTAGTAACCTTGCCAATTTTTGTTTGTCCCGGAAATGCCGGTTTATATTCTGAGTTGGGCTGGCTGCCAACGGATGGGTTGTCTGCCTTCTTTTTTGCAGCACAACCGTACATACATGAAATTGAAATAATGGCTACAACCGGTAAATAGGATCTTAATCGCATACGATGATTTTTATTGATGTAAAAATTGTTATGAAGTATGATAATTGTTAAGCGGTGCAACTTAACCATTTATCTACATTTATCGAAGGAAGGATGTCATTTATTTAATCCAAAAACGGTTAACTGCAATCTGCGGATGGTAGTTAACTCAGTTCAGCTCAAATTTAATTAATAAGAACAAGTTGCTTTCGTCAAATACAAAGGTGGCAGCGTTCATTTTTTTGTTCCGGGTTTTTAATGAAAAAATAAACTGAATCACAAGCCATTACTGTAGAGTTAAATCACCGTTTAACAAATTCTGCAATTTATTTTAGGAAATGTATGAGCCGAAAGATACCAATAGTGAAATAGTCGAATCACTATCTTATAGCGACCATCTCATTAATTGCCTTGCATTAACTGGCATGATATTTTTAGCAGTCAGGAAGCAATGAATACTTGTTACCCCTGTTTATCACAATCATCTATCATTATTAAGCTATGAAAGCATCAGACATATTTGTAAAGGCGCTGGAAAATGAAGGCGTGGAGTTTATTTTTGGCGTTCCCGGCGAAGAAAACCTCGATTTGTTGGAATCGATCAGGAACTCCCGTATTAAATTTATCCTTACCCGGCACGAACAGGGAGCAGGCTTTATGGCTGCTACTTTCGGTCGCCTTACCGGTAAGCCCGGTGTATGCCTGGCCACACTTGGACCGGGTGCTACCAACCTGGTAACGCCTGCTGCATATGCTCAATTGGGTGGTATGCCCATGATGATGATTACCGGCCAAAAACCGATTAAAAAAAGTGAACAGGGATTATTTCAGATTGTAGATATTATTGAACTGATGGGCCCCATTACAAAGTTTACCAGGCAAATTGTAAATGCGAATCATATTGGTTCATTGGTAAGGGAAGCTTTCCGGGTGGCCATTTCTGAAAGACCCGGTACCGTACACCTTGAACTGCCGGAAGACATTGCAGCCGACGAATGCAACAACCGCATTTTTAATGTAACCACCACTTACCGGCCGGAAGCTGCTGAAGGGGCCATTTTAGCTGCCGCCGCTATGATTAAATCTGCGAAACGCCCACTATTACTTATAGGGGCAGGTGGCAACCGGAAAGATACCAGTGAAGCGCTCAGTGAGTTTGTCGAAAAAACCGGCATCTTTTTCTTTACTACTCAAATGGGTAAAGGTGTGATAGACGAGAGGCATCCGAAATATTTAGGTACAGCTGCACTATCAGCAGATGATTTTTTGCATTGTGCCATTGGCAAGGCGGATTTAATTATAAATGTTGGGCATGATTCAATTGAAAAACCACCGTTTATTATGAAAGAAAACGGAACAAACGTGATACATGTTAATTTTTCTCCGGCCGAAATAGATGAAGTGTACTTTCCGCAATTGGATGTGGTGGGTGATATCAGCAATAGTATCAGGCGGCTTACTCATTCAACTATACAAGGCAGCAACTGGGATTTTAGCTACTACATAAAAATAAAAAATGAAATTAAGACAGACCTTGATAGTTATGCAAATGACCAGCGGTTTCCGGTACTGCCACAGCGACTGTTACAGATCATCAGGAATCAAATGCCGGACGATGGCATTGTTACGCTGGATAATGGCATTTACAAAATTTGGTTTACCCGCAACTACGCCTGCTATCAGCGCAATACTTTGTTATTAGACAATGCGTTGGCCAGCATGGGTGCCGGTCTTCCATCAGCCATACTCGCAAAAATGATTAACCCAAATAAAAAAGTAATGGCCATTTGTGGGGACGGCGGCTTTTTAATGAACTCGCAGGAATTGGAAACAGCCGTTCGTTTAAAATTAAATTTAACTGTACTTATCTTAAATGACGGCGCCTATGGCATGATCAAATGGAAACAACAGGGAATGGAATTCAGGGATTTTGGCCTCGACTACAGCAACCCGGATTTTGTAGCTTACGCCAATGCCTACGGAGCCATGGGTCATAGGGCGGATAGTGACAACAGCCTAAACAGTATTATTCAATTTTGTTTAAACAACGATGGGGTACATGTAATAGATGTACCGGTAGATTATTCCTTGAATCATGACATATTAAACGTGCAATTAAAAGAAAAGACCTGCAAATTGTAATGCTCCATTAAAGACACGCTGCCGGTTTGATTCAATTTTTTAAAGTAAGTAAGAGCCATGTTATAAATGAATTGGTGCATAACTTATTTTAATAAAAGGTGAATTAGCAATCAATGTTGTTGACTTAAGCAGCATAGGTGGCGGGTTATGACACACGCCACGGATCGGCGCCGCGGTTGGTGTCTCACCAACCGCTTAAGTCAACGACATGGAATTAACAATCAACACTACTTATATTTTCCCGCTGCCAATCCCATTTTTATATTGCTGCTACGCAAAAAGAGCGGCATAAAGCCGCTCTTAAAATTTTTATTATAACACAATTGAATTATTGTAACAAAAGCATAATGGTTTGTAAAACCGACTGATCATCCGACGTTGCAACTACCTTACAGAAATAAATCCCCTTTGATAGTTTGGAGGCATTGTAGTCAACAGTATAGGAGCCTGCTTTTTTATCTCCGTTAAACAAGGTGGTCATTTCCTGTCCAAACACATTGTATATTTTAATTACAACCTTGGCATCTGCCGAAAGATTGTATTTAATGGTGGTTGACAAATGGAAAGGGTTCGGGAAATTGGAAAGAATACACTTCAGCAACACATACAATTTGTTATTGGAAGGATTTGTACAAGCGCCTAACCGGTCGCCGTGGTTTAGATGATTCTGTACATCCCCTGCAGAGATGGTGAGTGAATTTCCATTATGGCAGATCACCACTTTATCATTCTTGTTGCCACCACGAATATCCATTACATAAATAGTGATGTCTTTAGAAACCGTACAACCTTTGCTATCCGTTACCAATACCGTTAAGGTGGATGAATAATTTCCAGTGCCTGTTGCATAGATCTTCACTGATGGCAATGATGCAGTCCCGGCCACGATCGATAACCCTGTACCCACGATCCAGCTGTATGTATATGCCGGCGTACCCAGTGTTGGATTGGCAGTAACCGTAAGCGTGGAAGCAGGTGCATAACCAATGTACACTGTATTCACATTAACACCCGAAGTTAAAACAGAAACGTTGGGAATAGTAACAACCGGGCTTTCATTGATCACCACCGTGGTGGTACAGGTGATGATATTATTCCAGCTATCCGCAGCGGTCCATACGATCGTGCTTGTTCCAATACTGAAAAGGCCGCTTGCATCATTCGTAATGCCGCTTCGCTGAGTAGCTCCACTGATTGCATAACTATAGCTGATTACATCATTACAATCATCGGTAGCGGTGAAAGCGGGAACGTTGTAACTGCCAGCAGCATTTGAACAAGCCGTTACATCAGCCGTGCAGGTGGATACCACCGGTGCAATCGCATTCGGGAAAATGTACCTGGTAAATACCGGGTAGTGATCCGTGGTAGTGGAGCCATATTTATTGATCAGACTGGCTACATCCGTTAAAATGGAAGCTGATGCCGGTAAATAATTTGGCACCAGTTCGTTGGATACAATTACATGATCAATCACATCATTATAACTCACGGTCGACTTTTTACCTGCGAGGCTCAATGCTAAAGTTGGTGAAAAGAAATTAGCCGCATCCGTAGTAAATGAACTATAAGAAGTGGTTGTAAAACCTGCCGTAATGGACTGATCGAGGTCGTCATTCAGGTCACCTAAAATGACTACATTATCATTGGCAAAATAAGTTATTAATGTATCATGCAACTCATTGGCTGCTGCCTGCCTGCGTGCATACGAAGTAGCTATCGGGGCAGTGTTTGCCTTGGCATGTACCAATACAAAATTCATTTTTTTGGTAACACAATTCAGGGTTACATCAGCAGTCATCAGGAATGGGTAGCGCCCGCTTGCCCAACTGTTGTAAGATGTGCTGCTGACATTTTGATTATTGATCAATGCCCTCGTTGTTACATTACTGAATAAAGCCGTTTTGTAAATAAACGCTTCTTTTTGCGCATCAGCCAATGGCCCGCCGGAAGGGTCAGGAGGATTAACACGGGAACCGTAATCACAGATTTTATAACTATAAGTACCTGCTCCAAAAGTTGCATTTAGGCTGTTCACCACGTTTTGCAATCTTGCCTCGTCTACAATTTCCACCACGCCATAAATATCCGCGGCAATCGTTTTTAAAACAGTGGTTGCGTTTTGCTCCTGCAGGTTATTATCAGCGGGGCCGAAGTTAGGAGCACCAAACCATTCCATGTTCCAGTTCACAATTTCCAATGTTGTAATAGGGTCAATACTACTACCGTTTAAATTGATGGTACCAGTGATAACCCCCGGAGTGTTTATAGAGATACTGCCGCTAAAATTCTGGTTGGCGGCAGTTGGTGCAAATCTTACATACACTGTTTTCAAAATATTATTTGCCTCTGCCAGTGTATAGGTAAGTGTTGTGCTAAAGGATGTTCCGTCTTTAGAAAGTAAAAATGCGCCGCCCGAACTAAGTGTTATATCCCCGGTAAGATCATTGCCGGTGAAAGTAAAGGTTTTGTCAAGGGTACTGCCATTCGCCACAAAAGTATATTGTATATCCGTAGTACTGGTAGTGATGCTGGCCGGAGGAGCGGTAGGTGAATTGGTAACGGTGATATCATCCAGTGTCCATCTTGCACCGTCTTCAGTAGTAGATGAATAGACAAAAGCAAAATAAGTATTCGCCGTTTTGTAATTGGACAAATTGATATTTTCACTCAATGTCCATACGTCTGAAACCGGTGAAGGAAACTTACCGTTCAGGTCAGTCCAGGTAGCCCCGTTCGGATCGCCTGTACCAGTATAATCTGTTGACACTTTTAATTGTAAAGTGGCGCCTGCAAATGCAGTCCTGCTCCAGAATGATAAAAGCGGAAAGCTGGTTGCGGTAAGATCGAAAGAAGGAGAAATCAACCAGTCTGCATTGCTGTTGTCAATACCATTTGCAAAGCCATTCATCTGCAGGCCATTGGGTGCGCTGCCCGATGGCGGGTTAGCTGCATCTCTTCCAAATGCAGTACAACTCCATACCTGTGAACCGAGGATATTAAATTGAGAAAAGCCACCTGGCAGGTTGCCGGAGCAGGTATTGAAATCATAGGTTGTTCCCAATAATCCAACCGGCGGTGTGGCCATGGTGGTAAAATTCCATGCTGTAGTACCAACTAACCCGGCAAAATTATTGTCATTACCATCAATAAATGCACCCGCGCTAATTTCAAAATAATACGCTGTATTAAATGCCAGGGAATTAATATTGAATGATGCTGAAGTGCCCGCTACAGAAACTTCGGTGGTAGTAACATCCAATGTTTTAACGGTACTACCGTCTGAAACTCTTTTAAGCAGTATTGTGCCGGTTCCTTTTTGAACATTCTCGTTAAAGGTAATAGTGGCAATAAATGAAGTCATCACACTGGTATTATCATCAGCAGGGAATAAGGATGAAATTACCGGTGGAGTAATATCCACTACAGAATTTTTAGGGGTTGCCGGAGTGGTGACCACGAAGTCTGTATTGTTATTATTGGTATCAAAACCTTTTGGACTTCTTTGTATGGAAGTAGTATTGGAGGGAGCCGGAGCAGTACCAGCACCTTCAAAACAATTAGCGGTAGCACCAAAACCAACCAAATCAACATAAGTGGCAGCGACCGGGCAGGCACCTGTTAATGTAATACCGTTGGCTACCAGGGCAACTTTACCTGCAGTACCGCTCATGCTGATGGTACCGATATCATCCGGTGTTGGTAACGCCGTAGTACCTCCGGTACCCGCACTTTGCTGGATAAGATAATAACCAAACGCAGGGATTGACCCGGTAAGTATTGTTTTGCCAGTCCAGGAACTACCGGTGGCTGAACTATACTGTACAGACCAACCAGCGAGGTTTACTGCCAGGTTTGTTGGATTGTATAATTCTATAAAATCATTTTTGTAAACAGCGCCGCTGTTACCCCCGCCGCCATATACTTCATTGATTACAATTGCCGGTAGTGGCTCATCATCAGTAAGATTGATAGTTGCAGCAGATGTAGTGATGGAATAGCCATTTGATGCCGTAGTTAGGGTAAGTGCAATGGTTTCTGTTCCTTCATAAATAACATCGTCGATCGTATTGAGTAAAACAGTTCCGGTACTGCTTCCGGCAGCAATGGTAATGGTTCCGCTTTGCGGATCACTGTAATCTGTACTTAAAGTGGCAGAACCAGCTAATGTATAACTGATGGTTACGCCGCCCGCCGGGGCAGGATCGGATAAAGTAATATTGAATGAACCCTGGGTGGAAGGTTCACCGGTATTTAATCCTGCTGCCACCGCTACCGTTGGCACATCATCATCTGCAAGATTAATATTTTGAGAAGCTGTTCCGATGGAATATCCTTCCGTGGGTGAAGATAATGTTAATGAAATGGATTCGGATCCCTCTACCAGCGCATCATCTATGGGAGTAATTATTACTGTTACCCCGGTTGTTCCGGAAGGCAGTGTAAGTGTACCAGCCGCGGTGGTTGAAATGGTTGATCCTACAGAGTAGGTAACCGTATAATCGGTTCCGAAGATAGCAGTACCTGCAAAGGCAAAATTAACATCCGTAGCTGCTGTTGTTGCTGTACTTAAACTGATGGTAAAACTTCCGTTGGTTGCAGGTTCTGCAGCATTACCACCCGCAGCAACACTAACTGTTTTCACTACGCCTCCGCAAATATTAACCGGTGCGGATGAGTTGCGGGGATTTGGTGCGCCGGTGGTAAAATCTGAACCATTTACATCCGTATCTGTGCAGCCATTACTTCCTCTTAATGCTGCGGTAGTATTGGAGAGCGTTGGACAAACAGTGCCTTCAAAACAATTTGCAGTGCCAAAACCAATGAAGTCGACCAATGCCCCCCCGGTAGGACAGGTTCCGGTTAAGGCCGTATTGTTACTAACCAGGCCAACTTTACCGGTAGTACCACTCATGTTGATGGTACCTGTAACATCCGGCAAAGGCAAATTAGTGGTTCCGCCGGCACCTGCCGCCTGCTGTATTAAAAAATAACCTCCGGCAGGTATGGTACCAGTTAACGTTGTTACCGCCCAGGAAGATCCGGCAGCAGATGCATACTGAACCGACCACCCGGTAACCGTTACAGCCGCCGGGGTAGGATTGAAAATTTCTATAAAATCATTTTTGTAAGTAGCACCTGCATTACCTCCTCCTCCATATACCTGGCTAATTACCAGGTGGCTAACCTGTGCTTTTAATTGAGCCAGGCCGGAACCCAAAATCAACACCAGCAATAAAATTCTGAGTGTAAATAATTTTACCATACAACAGTTTTAATTGTAAAAATGAATGATTTAAAAACCGGGAAATAATTTGGGGAGCGCAATTTTTTTTACAAATGCTGATGCAAGATATAGGTTATGCTTATGGTAACGGAGTATTGTAATTTTAATTTATTGTAAAGTTTTCCACAGCTAATTTTTTCACCAACCAATCAGTAACCGGTCAATCAAAACCGGCAAAAAACACTAACGCCGGATATCATCGATACCACAACCTGCTTTAATATGCTGCTGGGAGTTATTTCAATAATATTAATTGAACCCACCAACTAAGTCATGTCACCTTTGCAGTGACCTATTAAATCGCGGGCTTTCCCCGCGCTTAACAGGGTACTGCATTTTTGTTGTTCTTTTTATTGGTAGGATAATCCTTTCTGCGATTCGGTGTTGTGCATATAATAAGGCTTAAAGCCGGGGTTCAGCGATTCACATTTTACAACCATGGAAACACAGCGGGTATTCCCAAAAATGCTGGCCACAGCTGCATCGGCTGCATCTCTTCCACTGGCAATTTTAACCAGTCCATTGGCGGGCACCAGTTTGGTTGGATCAAAAAATATCCATTCCCCACCAATATAAGCTTCAAAACAAGCATGAAAATCAGGCGGATTTAAATTATACGCATAGCCGGTGAAATATCGGGCGGGTATTGACAATGCCCTGCACAACGTAATTCCCAAATGGGCAAAATCCCTGCATACTCCTACCCTTTCGGTTAATGTATCGTGAGCGGATGTACTCGAATTGGTAACGCCACCGGTATATTCCACGTTATTGTAAATCCATTCGTTAATGGCGGCCACTTTGGCGTAGGCGTTTTCAATATGGCCGAATTCTTTGGTGGCTAATTTCTGTAATTTATCCGATTGGCAATACCTGCTGGGAAAAAGATAGGGAATTACATCGGCATCTAATTTATTAACCGGCACGGTATTAAGCAGGTGCTTTTGATCGATGATGTTATAATGTAAGTCTACGGTAGCTTCGTAACGAATGGTAAACGCTGTTTCTTTTGGAACCTGTAACATAATAAAACGGGCTTCACCGGTAGAGGTCGTAAATTCTTCCCAATTCATTTTCGGTTCGATGGTTAATGTTTCCTGGATGATATTTTGACTGGAAGTGGATATAGCCTGTATGTTAAAAATAAAAGTAGTGGGAATACTTACTTCGTATTTTAATTCACTAAATACTTTAAAATTCATAGTGGTAGTTTGTTTTATGTATCAATAAAGGTTACGGTTTTCTAAATGCTTTTTCCATCCACTCTTCCGGGATATCATCCAGCGATCTTTTTAGCAATTGATTCCACTGTGCTGATACAGCCGCCATTTCATGAAACTCGTACCTGCTTTCTTTCATGTGGAAACTATCCTTTTCATACTGCACCACGTCAATAGGAAATTCAACATCATTTGAACTTACCCTTGTAGAGTCAAATGAAACGTAGCCTGCTTTTAAAGCCTGTCTCATGGAGGTATCCACCGTTATTACGCGATTTAAGATAGCCTTACCCTGGCCCGTATTCCCAATGATCGCATAGGGGCTTCCTTCATCCAGTTCCACCCAGTTGCCTTCCGAATACAATAGAAATAACTTGTGCTCTTCATCCCCTCTCAACTGGCCTCCTACAATGGCATTCAGGTTAAACTTATACCCCGATTTAAACAATGCTTCGCTGTCCTCCTCAGACACCCGCTTTATTTGCTCCCCAAATAAATTCACGGCTTTATATAATTTATCATGCTCAATACCACTATCTATTAACTCCTTAAAGTAATGCACCGCCTTGTCTCTTACTGAACGTAGTCCGCTAGTCATGATAAAATAGCTATTGCTGGCATTCTGCACTACAAAAACCTTCTTCTTAACCGTTGTACTGGTACCGGCGGATATACGGGTATCAGATATGCCCACCAATCCTTCCTTTACTTTAATTCCTAAACAATACGTCATAATAAATTTTAATTAAATTACTAAAAAAGGTCCCGCTAACGGTAAACAATTTTCTTTTAAAGAGAAACGATTTACATGCTTTGTAAGTTAATAATTTTGAGTTTTAAAAAATAAATAAATCCTAATAATAATCGTACTGCTTCATACTATAATCAGGCCAGCGATATTTAAGAATAAAAGCTGTTTCTGAATTTATTTTCCCCAATGCCTTCCCCATTCTCTGTTTACCGGCACACAAACTGTGAAAAGAATTACCCCATAAATTATTCAACATGAGCCTGGTTTACCTCATCTGCTCCGGACAGTCTTTTTGGCGAATCTATCTACATAACGGATGCAACTACGGCTCCGGAATAATTTCTGCAATGACAAAAAGGGCATTAAAAAATAGTTTGCATTTAATTTTTTATTGCTGTATTTTTCTAACTGCTTTTTTTAAAACTTTAACCTTCACATTTAAACGATTGCACCATGATTACTGACAATACTATTGCAAACGATAACATCCACATGCCATTTGCAAGTGAATTACAAGCCAACTTTAAAGGAAGAATTCTTGTTGAAGGCGATGTGGGGTATGAAACCGCCAGGAAAATATGGAATGGTATGATTGACAGAAAGCCCGCAATCATCGCCCAATGTATTGAAAAGGGTGATATTCAAAATGCAGTGAAATTTGCAAAAAAACATGACCTGCTGGTATCGGTTAGAGGTGGCGGACATAATGTGAGCGGAAACGCTGTATGCGACGGAGGATTCATGATTGATCTGTCATTAATGAAAAGCGTAAAACAGATCCGGAGAATAAGACAGCCTTCGTTGAAATGGGGGCTACCTGGGGTGATTTTGATAAAAATACCCAGCAATATGGTTTGGCTACAACCGGGGGATTGATCACTACAACAGGCGTGGCCGGACTTACGTTGGGCGGCGGTGTTGGATGGCTGGTAAGAAAACATGGATTGAGTTGTGACAATATGATAGAAGCAGATGTGATAACTGCCGATGGCAACCTGGTAAAAGCGTCCTTATCCGAAAACCCTGATCTGCTATGGGGAATAAGAGGTGGTGGCGGAAACTTTGGCATTGTGGCTTCAATAAAGCTTAAGCTATACGAAGTAGGGACAGTGTTAGGAGGAATGATCCTGCATCCAAGGGAGCATGCGAAAGAAGTGATTGAGTTTTACCGTAGATTTATGAAGACCGCTCCCGATGAACTAACGCTCTACACCTGCCTGCTTACCTCACCTGACGGATTACCGGTTATCGGTTTTGTAGGTTGCTATAGTGGTGATTTAAACATAGGGGAAGAGGTGATAAAACCCTTACGGGAATTCGGAACTCCGCTGGCAGACCTGTTTCAGCCAATACCTTACGTGCAGATGCAGTCTTTGCTGGATGCAGGCTTTCCACATGGGAACAGATACTATTGGAAATCCGGCTTCTTAAAGGACCTTTCTGATGAAGCGATTGATACAATCATATCTAACATGGCTGATAATCCATCTCCATATTCTGCAACGATACTTGAATATTATGGAGGAGCCGCAGGCCGTGAACCTGCCGGCGGTTCTGCCTATCCGCACCGGCAGGCTGAGTTTGATCTTGTTATCATCTCAAACTGGCTTGATAAAGTAGATGATGAAAAAAATATAAAATGGACCCGGCAACTATGGGAAGACATTCAACCCTTCCTGAGTAATAAAGTGTATGTGAATACACTGGGCGTG
>JANPIJ010000465.1:0-50137 GCA_031424955.1 Ferruginibacter sp.
CTACTGCGTTCATAATCTTTATTTTTTCGGACTGCGAAGGTAGGGGTTTTTAATTGATAATTTTATATTGAATAATGAATATTTTTTTCGCAGGTAAAAATATTCATTTGCAAAACATAACAAAAAGATTCATCAACATAAACGGTGTTGATCCGCCAATAGCAAATACCGCAAATCTCAAAGCCGGGTACCCAAATTGCCGCCTAATAAAGAAAATAAAAAAATCCGGCAATTAAATACTGCCGGATAAAATATTATTTCTTCAATTCCAAAGCTTTTAAACAGGAAACCTCAAACAGCAAATTACCGTGCAATATTCACAGCTCTTTTCTCCCTGATTACCGTAACTTTTATCTGGCCCGGAAAGGTCATTTCAGTCTGTATCTTTTGGGCTATTTCAAAACTCAGGCGGTCGCTGTCGGCATCGCTTACTTTGTCTGCTTCTACAATTACCCTAAGTTCCCTTCCAGCTTGTATTGCGTAAGCTTTTTCTACTCCCTGGTATGCCTGTGCCAGGTTTTCCAGGTCTTTAATGCGCTGGATGTATTGTTGCATGATTTCCCTGCGTGCACCCGGTCTTGCACCACTGATGGCATCACAAGCCTGGATGATAGGAGAGATAACATATTGCATTTCCATTTCATCATGGTGAGCACCAATGGCATTTACTACCGCCGGGTTTTCACCATATTTTTCCGCCAGTTTTGCACCTAATAATGCATGGCTCAATTCAGTTTCTTCATCCGGCACTTTTCCAATATCATGCAGCAGTCCGGCACGTTTAGCCAACTTGGGGTTCATCCCTAATTCAGCCGCCATGATGGCGCAAAGGTTAGCTGTTTCACGGCTATGCATTAATAAGTTTTGACCATATGAAGAGCGGAAACGCATACGGCCAACCATTCGGATCAATTCTTTATGTAAGCCGTGTACACCCAATTCCATGGCCGTGCGCTCGCCAATTTCCATTACCTGGTCATCTAACTGGCGTTTGGTTTTTTCCACCACCTCTTCAATACGGGCCGGGTGAATACGTCCGTCGGCTACCAGGCGCTGCAACGATAAACGGGCAATTTCCCTGCGCAACGGATCAAATGAGGAAAGTACAATTGCTTCCGGGGTGTCATCTACAATAAGATCCACACCGGTAGCAGCTTCAATGGCCCGGATATTTCTTCCTTCCCTTCCAATGATGGATCCTTTTATTTCGTCACTTTCCAGGTTAAATACAGTAATGGAATTTTCGATGGCCTGTTCGGCAGCGGTGCGCTGGATGGTTTGAATAACTATTTTACGGGCTTCTTTATTGGCCTTTAATTTGGCTTCTTCAATAATTTCCTGCTGTAATACCAATGCTTTGGTCTGAGCCTCCTGCTTAAGCCCTTCAATTAATTGGGTTTTTGCATCTTCAGCAGATAATCCGGCTACTTTTTCCAGCCTGCGGATATGCTCCTCCTGGTGTTTTTCCAGTTCAGTCCGTTTTAAATTTACTACTTCGATCTGGCGGTTGAGGGTCTCTTTGATAGCCTCATTGTCTTTAATTTGCTTATCCAGGTTTAATTCCTTCTGGTTGATGGATTGTTCTTTTTGCTTAATCCTGTTGTCAGCTTCGTTGGCTTTTTGGGTACGTTGCAATACTTCGCGGTCGTGTTCAGACTTTAACTGTACAAATTTTTCCTTTGCTTCCAGCAGCTTTTCCTTTTTTAAGTTCTCGGCCTGTAACTGGCCATCAGCAATGATTTTTTGCGCCTGTAATTCTGCGTCTTCTAATTGTTTTTTGGTGTTTTTGGCAAAAATGAATTTACCGAGTAAAATTCCGATGATCAGGGCTATAGCTCCAATGATGATGGAAAGTATGTTTGGCTCCATTGATTTGTTTTGTTTTAAATCGGTTCACAATCTGATAAATCCTCTCCATAATCAATAAATTATTGAGCAAGGCGAATAGTCGGCGAAGATAAATGATTTTTTGGAGACTAATCAGGAGATTTGAAGTGATATCTGGGTAATTTACAATGCTTTATCAATCTGATCTTCCATTTTTAGCAATGCATCCACCATTTCTTTTTCCAACGCAGGGTTCGAATCTGCGCTTGCCTGCGTGGCATACCAGATCATTACCATCGCAATATAGTCTTGCATATCCTTTCCGGAAAACTGCGTTTTAAACTCTATTATTTTATCATTGATGGTCTTTAGGGTACGGCGGATAACCTCCTCGTCGCTGGCAAGTGTTTTTATGCGGTAGGTTCTGTCGCCAATTAAAATATTGATGGGGATGAGTTCTGACATATTGTTTATTCACTAAGCAAACTGATGCATTTATCAATTTCCCTGATATAATAGTTAATGTGCTTTTCAAATAATTTTTTGTCCGCTTCGTTCATTTTTCCCGCTGCTGATTTTAAAATTCCTGCCTGCTGCTCTAATTCGGTAATCTTCTGTAAATTATTCTCCCGCTCTTTTTTGTGCCCTTTTACCTCAATTTTAAGCTGCTCGTTTTCTTTTTGCAATAGCTGGTACTGCTTCAGCAATAACTGAAGCTTATGATTGATTCGCTTAATATTTTCTTCTAAATCACTCATCTGTCAAAACCGTAGGATGCAAAACAGATATTTATTGAACTCAATTTGCATGGTAGTAAATTATTTCCTGATTTCTGCATTCAGTTCTTTTTCGTAACTGGCAATAATTTTTGCCATCATGGAATCAATTTCCTTATCCGTCAAAGTTTTTTCTTCATCCAGGAAGGTAAAATTTACTGCCATCGATTTTTTACCTGCACCCAGTTTATCACTTTCAAATACATCAAACAGGTTGATGGATTGTAATTTATTCACCCTGGCGCCAAAGGTTGCTTTTTCAATCGATTCAAAATGAAGCTGCTTATCAACTACAAGGGAAAGATCTCTTGTAGCCGCCGGGAATTTCGGGATTTCCGTGTATTGGATCTTTTGACCCTCACTGAGTTGAAGTAATACATCCCAGTTGATGTCAATAAATAAAACTGGTTGCTTTATATCAAAGCGCTCCAATGTTGTTTTATTGGTACTGCCGATGGTGGCTACTATTGTATTTTTAATACCAGCCTGTACACAACTATCCAGTTTATGATGTTCGGTCCTGGTATAGCTGTTGATTTTTAACCCGAATAAAGCAACTATTTTTTCAAATACTCCTTTAGCAAAATAAAAATCTGCTTTTTCACCTTTCTCTTTCCACCCATCCGCATGCTTATTGCCGGTAATGTAAATGCTCACGTGTTGTTGTTCTTCATATTTACCAGGCCCTGTTGTGCTATATGTTTTTCCAAATTCAAATAGTTGGAGGTTATTATTTCGCCGGTTACAATTATAGGCCACGGTTTCCAGCCCCGTTTCCATCATGGCCGGACGCATCACATTCAGGTCGGCGCTCAGGCTGTTGATCATTTTAACGGCGGATTGTTGTTCCTGCTCAGTATAATATGCTGCATTGGTAATACTATTGGTAAATATTTCATTAAAACCAATGCCAGCAAGGCAGGAAGCTACTTTTTCTTTGCAGGCCGCTGCATGGGCAAGTGTTTCCACTGCCGGGGAAATAGAAATGGCAGAAGGAATATCTACGTTATCAAATCCGTCGATGCGCATAATCTCTTCAACAATATCAGCCGGGATAGTAATATCCGGTTTACTAAACGGCACCGCTACCCGAATATCATCCATTCCTTCTTTTATGATTTCAAAACCTAGCCCTGTCAATATATTTTTGATAGTATCGCCATGGTAATTTTTACCACTTAGTTTCTTCAGGTAATGATATCTAAGTGTCACTTCTGTTTTAATCCTGGGAGTTGGATAAACATCCGTAATATCGGAAGCAATTTCGCCTCCGGCAATTTCTTTAATCATTGTTGCTGCACGTTTTAGTACGTTCACGGTATTACTGATGTCTACCCCTTTTTCGAACCGGGTAGCTGCATCCGTACGCAAGCCATGCTTTAATGAAGTTTTACGGATAGTAATCGGGTTGAACCAGGCGCTTTCCAAAAATATATTCCGGGTACCCTTTGTTACACCACTGTGCAGCCCCCCGTAAACTCCACCGATACACATGGCTGTTTCCGCATTGCAAATCATCAGGTCTTCCGCTGATAATTTTCTTTCTTTCTCATCCAGCGTTGTAAACAGCGTAGCTTCCGGTAAATTTTTTACGATAATTTTTTTACCGGTAATCATATCGGCATCAAATGCGTGTAGCGGCTGACCGGTTTCATGCAAAATGAAATTGGTAATATCAACAATATTATTGATTGGCCTTAACCCGATACTTTTTAGTTTTTGCTGTAACCAGAGCGGGCTTTCCCCAATAGTTACTCCCTGCAGGCTTACACCGGCATATCGTTGGCAAGCTGCTGTATTTTCAATAACTACCTCCATCTGCATCCCCGGCAAATCAGCTTTGAAATTGTTTTTAAAGGGAGATTTTATATGTGTTTCTTTTTTGTTGTGGTGCGAAAGCCATGCACAAACGTCTGTAGCCACACCAATATGGCTCATTGCATCCATGCGGTTTGGGGTAAGTCCTATTTCAAAAATAAAGTCATGATAGGGCTTAAAATAATCAGCCGCAGCAATTCCCACTTTGGTATCTGCAGGCAAAACCATGATGCCTGAATGATCGTCGTTAAGGCCAATCTCATCCGCGGCGCAGATCATACCAAAACTTTCAACCCCACGTATCTTCACTTTTTTCATGGTAAGGGGTTCACCGGTAGTTGGGTAAATGGTAGCGCCGATGGTTGCCACTACTACTTTTTGTCCGGCCGTTACATTGGGGGCACCGCAAACAATTTGAAGGATTTCATCACCGCCGGTTTTTACGGATGTTACACTCAGCTTATCTGCATCAGGATGCCTGGCGCATTCCAGCACTTCTCCAATAACCAGCCCTTGCAAACCTCCCTTTAATGCTTCGTATTTTTCAAGGCTTTCTACTTCCAATCCAATAGAGGTTAAGATTTTACTTAGTTTGTCCGGGTCTAGCTTTTCAGGCAAATATTCACTAAGCCAGTTGTAACTTATGGTCATTTATTATTAGTTGAATAATTATTTACGATGGCGCAAAGATAGTTATTGAGAATTAAGCATAAAAACACTCCTTCAACCAGGGCATTTTTTTGAGCAATTTCTATTTTGCTGAAAATTGAAATGCTCTTTTTTGCATACCCCGTTGGTTTAAAAATTAGCAATTCATTTCGAGAAAAACAACTGATTAAAAATATCCCTTTGGTGCAGAAAAATAAAAATCGGAGCTGGCCGGTGTTAATAAATTGTTACCGAATGCCGCCCCGTTTGAATGTTGCCTGTTAATAGTCCTGTGCATAAGGTATTAATAAACTAATTTTGACTGTGGATTTCGTGTGTACAATCATTGTAAAAAGTTAATAACAATCAGTTTTGACTTATCAGTAACCATTTTGGAATTACCTTAGCCGCCCCATAGTATTTTTACTGTCATTGCCAGTTTTTTTTGCTACGGGAAAAGAGTACAAACACAGCCGCTTATCTGAATTTTACAAATGAGGGTACCAATATATTTTCATTACAAAATAAAACATAGCTAACAAGAATAATACAATTATTAGATGGATCTTACTAACCTAAACAAAGACAGAAAAACAAGAAGAAAACCTTCCCTTGATTTGGGAAACATGGTATTTGGAAAAGTGCCTCCACAAGCTAAAGAACTGGAAGAGGCCGTATTGGGAGCCATCATGCTTGAAAAGAGTGCTTTTGATACTGTTATTGAAATTTTAAAACCGGAGTGTTTTTACGGGGAAGCCAACCAGCGGATTTTTAAAGCCATGAAATCCCTGGCGGAAAAGAGTTTGCCGATCGACCTTTTAACGGTGGTGGAAGAATTGAAATTAAAAGAAGACCTGGAATTGGTAGGTGGCCCGTACTATGTTTCTAAATTAACTAATGCGGTTGTATCATCCGCCAATATTGAAGCCCACTCCAGGATTGTATTACAAAAGTTTATTCAGCGGGAACTCATCCGGATTAGCGGTGAAATAATTGGCGATGCATACGAAGACAGCACAGATGTATTTGACCTGCTGGATGATGCGGAAAGCAAGCTATTTGAGATCACAAATAATCACCTTAGAAGTGCTTTTGAAGATATTAATACGGTGTTGGTAAAAACCATTCAGCGCATTGAAGATATGCGTAACCGCGATGAAGACATTACGGGGGTGCCCAGCGGTTTTGCATCGTTAGACAAATTAACCTATGGCTGGCAGCAAACCGATTTGATTGTATTGGCGGCAAGGCCATCTGTAGGTAAAACGGCGTTTGCGTTAAACCTGGCAAGAAGTGCTGCGTTGCATCCAACCAAACCTACACCGGTGGTATTTTTTAGTTTGGAGATGAGTAGCAGCCAGTTGGTACAGCGTATATTGAGTGCCGAAAGTGAAATATGGTTAGAGAAAATAACCCGCGGTAAATTAGAAGAGCATGAAATGAAGCAATTGTATAAGCGGGGTATTGAGCGATTGAGCAATGCGCCGATTTATATTGACGATACGGCGGCCTTAAATATTTTTGAATTAAGGGCCAAGTGCCGCAGGTTAAAAAATAAACATGACATTGGATTGATCATAATAGATTACCTGCAGTTAATGAGTGGTGGTGGCGACAATAAGAATGGTAACAGGGAACAAGAAATCAGCAAAATATCAAGAGATTTAAAAGGGCTGGCTAAAGAACTGAAAGTTCCTATTATCGCACTGTCTCAGTTGAGTCGTGAAGTGGAGAAAAGAAAGGAGGGTGCTAAAATTCCGCAGTTGAGTGATCTACGTGAATCCGGTGCCATCGAGCAGGATGCCGATATGGTAATGTTCCTGTACCGTCCCGAATACTATGATATTACAGCCAACGAAATGGGAGAAAGTAACAAGGGCGAAACCTATGTAAAAATAGCCAAACACCGTAATGGTAGTTTGGATACTATTAAATTAAGGGCATTATTGCACATTCAAAAGTTTGTGGAAGATGAGGAGGGCGGAAGCGACTTTGGTGGTGGTTCACCCGGCGGCGGTTTCAGACCGGTTAAAAGTGATGATGATGGGGGAGGAGCAAAATTGTATATTCAAAAGGGTAGCAAAATGAACGACGGGGCTTTTGATGATGATGCGCCGTTTTAGAACCACTTCATATTTTTCGATTGCGGCATAAACGGAGAGAGGAGGATAGATTCGAAGATTCTATTTTATTGGCAAGTAAAGTAAAATTTCATTTTCACTTCGTTTTTAATATTTATGGCACTTCCTTTTTTTTACAAAGAAGATATAAATGTAGCATCCACCGAAGTGGTATTGGATGAAGAGACATCCAAACACGTAGCCCAGGTATTACGTATGCAAAATGGTGAGCAGTTGCAATTAACGGATGGTAAAGGCAATTTGTTTACTGCTGAAATTATGGACAGCAATAGAAAGAAATGCATCGTTAAAATTCTTTCCGCTACTTTTCATCCTCCTTCCGCAAAAAAAATTACTGTTGCAATTTCCCTGGTAAAAAATGCCCATCGGTTTGAATGGTTTTTAGAAAAAGCAACTGAAATAGGCGTTGGTGAAATAGTACCTCTTGTGTGTACCAGGACGGAAAAACAACATTTCAGGATGGAAAGAATGAAAGGTATCCTTATAAGCTCCATGCTGCAATCGCAGCAAACCTGGTTGCCTTTATTGCATGAACCTACCAAAGCCTCAGAATATATAAAGCGTTTAAAAGAGAATGTATCGGTGCAAAAATTTATAGCACATTGTAAGGATGATGAACCCCGGGTAGTATTGCATTCGTATCAGCCATTCCACCATTCAGTAGTATTAATCGGTCCCGAAGGAGATTTTACTATTGACGAAATAGAGCTGGCTTTACAAAATGATTTTTTACCGGTTGCCCTAGGCAATACCAGGTTGCGTACAGAGACAGCGGGTATGGTGGCTGTTACGATAATGTCGGTAGGTTAATTTACTTTCTGCGGTATTTGATTATTAAAGGCGGTGCTTTTTTGTCAATTTTAAATCGCTGAAATTTACAACCCGATACTTCAAATTTTCATCTGTCCTGATTTCTTTAACGAGCCTGGTCATCATATTCATCACGGTCTTCCTGTAAAGTAGGTTCATTTAGTTTTACAACATGCAATTTTGATTTTTTCTGCCGGTTAAGCATCGTCATATTCAGCATCTCCACAATAAAAGAGAAGGCCATACCAAAATAAATATAGTTTTTAAGGTTCATTTTATGAGCGCTCTCGGCATCCCATCCTTCCATAATCAAACTTAAGCCAATCATAACCAGGAAGGAAAGCGCCAGCATCTTAAGCGTTGGGTGTTTATGAATAAATGCTGCAATTCTGGGGCTGAATAAAAACATTACAATCATGGCGATTACCACGGCGGCAATCATTATTTCCACATGTTTGGCGGTACCGCCAGCGGTAATAATACTATCGAAGGAAAAGACGGCATCAATAAGTATAATTTGACCAATGGCTTGTCCAAGTGTGATGCCTTTCTGAGTTTTAAGCGTCTCATTTGGATCCTCACCCTCTAATTTACCGTGAATTTCTTTTACTGATTTGTAAATTAGAAACAAACCACCCAGCAACATTACAATGCTGGCGAGGTCAAATCCTTTTCCGTATAAAGTAAATACAGATTTTCCTTTCTGTGAAAGTAACCATCCAAGCCCCATCAATAATACACTTCGGGAGATGATTCCGGTAATCATCCATATTCGACGGGCTTTCACATGATCTTTCTTATTACTGAGCCGGTTCATGATAATACTTACAAATATCACGTTATCGATCCCCAATACAATTTCCAATACAACCAGTACAAAAAAGCTGATTAAGCTTTCTGATGTTAACAAATGTTCCATAAATTTTTAATTGAGTGCAAAAATAGGAGGATGAAAATAAATATCCGGGAAAACTCACTATTGTATCAGAACAGAAAAAAAATTGTGCCACATTATGGCAAGGTATTACAGATACGTTTTACGATGGATGGGCCCTCGTACACAAACCCGGTCCAAACCTGCACCAGTGCTGCACCAGCAGCTATTTTCTCTTTTGCATCTGCACCTGTAAATATTCCACCGCTTGCAATTATGGGAATTTCACCGTTTGTTTTTTGATGAATGTATTGCACAACTTTTGTGCTTATTTGATTAACCGGCAAGCCGCTTAATCCTCCGGCACCCATGCCCGCAACCAGTGAATCTGCGGTTTTTAATTGTTCACGGCTAATGGTGGTGTTACATGCAACCAATCCGTCCAGCTTAATTTCCATTGCGAGGTCAATTACATCGTCAATTTGTTCAATGGTTAAATCCGGGGCAATTTTAAGTAGAATTGGCTTTTGAACCGGGTATGATTTATTTTCAGTTTGCAGCAGTGTTAATATTTTTCTCAAAGACTCTTTCTCCTGTAACTCCCTCAGCCCGGGTGTATTGGGCGAACTAACATTTACCACAAAATAATCTACATATTCATGCAATGCCTTAAAACAAATAACGTAATCCTTCCAGGCCTCTTCATTGGGAGTTATTTTATTTTTTCCAATATTGCCACCAATAATCAGTTGTTCTGCATTGGTTGCCGGACGTTGTGTGTTTTTTAACTTCCAGGCATGTAATCTTTCCTGCACAGCTTTTACCCCCTCATTATTAAACCCCATACGGTTAATGAGCGCTTTATCTTTTGGTAAGCGAAACATTCTTGGTTTATCATTGCCGGGTTGGGCGACTGGCGTAACGGTGCCAATTTCCACAAATCCAAATCCAAGGGCTTGCAACTCCCTGAGATGAGTGGCATTTTTATCAAATCCGGCAGCCAGTCCCACCCTATTTGGAAACTGAATATTGAACAGTGAATATGTAACATTCCCGGTTGGTTTAAAGCAACTGGTAATGATCTGTTTAATAAATCCTATGCTGCACAATGCTTTTAGCATGTTCATGGAGAAATAATGCACTTTTTCGGGATCGAATAAAAAGAGGATGGAACGTAAAATAGGGTACATGCTTATATTGCTTTTTTTAGGAGGTCCGATAGTTCTTTGTCAGTTATATTTTCCATTTCGGATTTATCGAAAATTTCCAGAAGGGTGATAGTCTTATTGTTGATTTTTACGTAGGTTATCAGCCTTGCACCTCCACTTTTCCCCTGCCCTTTTGAACTTATTTTCATTCGGATTTTGTAGCAGTCCTTTCCTAATGCAATGCCATTGGTTGGATTGGCTAGTAATTCTTCTTTTAAATGAAGCAGATCTTTAATTAAGGATGGGTATTTCCTGGCAAGCCTACCGACAGATTTATTAAAAGAGATGGAGGTAAGGATGATAAAGTCAGAGTTCATCAATTAGTTCATCTAATGTTTTTAACTTTATTTTCCCCTGTTCCGCCAGTTTAGCCTGTTTCAATGCAAGCAAAAAGCTTTTAGCTTGTTTTTTCTTTTTGCCGGATAGATTTAATAAGGGGTCATTGACAATTTGAATCATTTTTATTTCTTCAAGGCCTTCAAGCACTTTGAGTACCCTGCTGTTTTTTATTTTGATGGTGAGGATTTCCGCCATTTAAATTGTTTTTGTAAAAATACAATTTTTAACAGCAATCTTTTAACTTTGGTGTAGAAAGTTGCATAAACAACTAAATGCCATTATCCCTAAAGGGAGTTTAAAATACAGCGTTATATTATCACCCCTCCAGGTACTGGAGTAAAAAAACACGATATGCAGGAAGCTTATATTGTAGCCGGTTACCGGACAGCCATTACAAAAAGTAAAAAAGGTGGATTTAGGTTTACCAGGCCGGACGACCTGGCCATTGATGTAATTAAAGGGTTGCTTGCATCCGTACCGCAACTGGATCCAAAAAGAGTAGATGATGTTATTGTTGGAAATGCTGTGCCGGAAGCCGAACAGGGTTTACAGGTGGGTAGAATGATCTCTGCAAAAGCAGTAGGTATTCATGCGCCGGGTATTACCATCAACCGGTATTGTGCCAGCGGACTGGAAAGCATAGCCATGGCCACCGCCAAAATTAGAACCGGCATGGCGGAATGTATTATAGCCGGAGGTACAGAAAGTATGAGTATGGTTCCCACCGCAGGATGGAAGACATCGCCCGCCTATTCCATTGCTAAAGACACCCCGGATTTTTATTTAAGCATGGGCTTAACTGCAGAAGCTGTTGCAAAGGAATACAATGTGAGCCGCGAAGACCAGGACGCATTTAGTCTTAACAGCCATGTGAAAGCAGGTAATGCCATTAGGGAAGGATATTTTAAAACAGGCATACTTCCCATTAATGTCGAAGAAGTGTATTTGGATGAAAAGGGGAAAAAACAAAAGCGAAATTATACAGTAGATACGGACGAAGGCGTACGGGCTGATACTTCACTGGAAGGATTGGCGAAATTAAAACCCGCTTTTGCATTGGGTGGCAGTGTAACTGCGGGTAACAGCTCACAAACCAGCGACGGTGCAGCCTTTGTAATAGTAATGAGTGAAAGTATGATCAACGAACTGGGTTTAAAACCAATTGCAAGATTGGTGAACTGTGCCAGTGCCGGTGTGCATCCCCGCATTATGGGGGTTGGCCCAATTGAAGCAGTACCGAAAGTGTTGAAGCAGGCAGGCATGAACCTGGCAGATATCGATCTGTTTGAATTGAACGAGGCATTTGCTTCCCAGTCGCTTGCAGTAATCAGGGCATTGGAATTGGATCCGTCTATCGTAAATATCAATGGAGGGGCTATTGCATTGGGCCATCCGCTGGGTTGTACCGGTTGCAAGCTGACGATTCAGTTGGTGAATGATATGAAGCGGCTGAATAAGAAGTACGGCATCGTTACCGCCTGTGTGGGCGGCGGCCAGGGTATTGCAGGGATCATTGAAAATATTGACTAAATAAATTTTTTATATTAATTATTGCCCCGTTAGCGGGCATTTTTTTAGCAATTTTTGATAAAAATGTTCTTTAACATTTGTTTGCTAAAAACTCCGTTAACATTTAGTACCACTAGCCATTTCATCAATGGCTGGCTCCAATTTTGTTTAACAAGCTGTTAAGAATCGTTCAGGTATTTTTTACGTTTATAATAGCAAATAATCAAAATAAAAAAAAGGAGCATAAAATGAAGACTATTCAATCAATTATCCTGGTTGCTGTATTTGGCCTGCTGTTGGCCGGATGTACAGCCACCGCATTTATTGAAAAAGATGAAACGGTAAATTTTGGCCGGTATAAAACATTTGCCTGGCTGGATGAAAGTGATGATTCAAGCGGCATAAAGAAAAACAGTTTGCAGGAAACAAACCTCCGGCAGGCGGTCAACGCTGAATTATCGAAATCAAACTGGAGAGAAGAAAAGAACAAACCAGATGTTATTTTAAAACACGATGTATTGGTGGAAAAGACCACTAAAGAAAGTTCTAACCCGGTTTTTTCGCAGGGTTACACACGGCGTTATTACAACCCTTATACGCGTCGTATTAATTACATCTACTTTCCATCTCAGTTGATGGGCTATAACAGCAATGAGTATCAAACGAGGGAAGGCACGTTAACAATCACCATGATTGATGCCAAAACCGACAAAGTGGTATGGCAGGGGTGGACAACGAACGAAGTGAGTAATAAAAATTTAACCAGCAAAGAGATACAGGGTAGCGTAAAAACCATCTTCCGGAAATTTAATCCCGGAACATAGGAAGTAAATGACAACTACCTTTACCCCGTTAATAAACTTAACGGGGTTTTTTGTGTACTTACCAGGTGCTGTTTTTACCAATTAATTATTTGAAACCTTCCGGTTTACAACAATATGAAAGTGATTCTAAAAAAATAATAAATTCAAAATATATCTTTAGATTTGCATCATTGTTACAATTTTAAGATTTGAATAAAAATAAAATCATACGAAAAATAGGCGCTTTTGTATTGGTGATACTCTTTGTGCTGAGTAATACACCCAAGCAATGGATGCATGATTTATTTGCTGCACATATTGATTGTAAAAAAGGGATAACCGAAAAAAGCAGGGGGTTTTCTAAAATCGTCCCGCTTAAATTTCATTGCCAGTGCGACCACCTGGTTGTTGAAACTCCCTTTACCAATAGTATGGAGGTGGTTTATTCAGATTGTCCGATCCTTTACAGCCCCTTTACCTCTTACTTATCTTCTTATTTTACTTCGGACCATCCGGTCCATTATGATCTCCGGGGTCCCCCCATGGTATAATATTTTTCTTTTGCTGAAGGCTGTTGTTCAATAGTTTTCAGGTATTGTATTTTTTTATACCATCAATTATAAATATCATAATGAAATCGATTCAACCAATCTTCCTGTTATGCTTACTGACCATTTCTTTTATTTATCACGTAAGTGCAAATAATGGGTTGGAGGATAAGGGCAATTCAACAATCCTGCAGGGTAGTTTTTCCGGCAGGATAACTGATTTAGTTAGTCATCGGCCGATACAAGGGGTTTCAATATATTTTTCTGATATTAAAGTGGGCGTTTCCACGAATGCGGCTGGTGATTTTGTTTTTCGGAATATCCCGGAAGGCAAACACCTGGTCGAAATATCTCATGTTGGGTATTCAACCATGATAGATAATATTGATATAGCAGGGGATACAAAAAAGGATTATAGCTTATCGTTTGCCGTGGTAGAAAATAATGCAGTTATCGTAACAGGTGTAAGCGGCGCAACCCAGTTAAAAAAAACTCCTTTCCAGGTATCTGTATTAAGAAAACAGGACCTGGCACAAAGTTCCTCCAGCAATATCATCGAGGCACTGGCCAAAAAGCCGGGCGTTTCCAGCATGTCGACCGGGCCTGCTATTTCCAAGCCGGTAATTCGTGGATTGGGATACAACCGTGTACTGACGATCAACGATGGTGTACGCCAGGAAGGACAGCAGTGGGGTGATGAACATGGAATTGAAATTGATGAGTCAAGTGTAAATAAAGTAGAAATTTTGAAAGGCCCGGCTTCCCTGATTTATGGCAGCGATGCGATGGCCGGTGTTATCAATATCATTACGAATGTGCCGGTAGAAAATAATACGGTGAAGGCAAATATCTTTACCAATTATCAAACCAACAACAACGCCGGAACCCTGAATGCAAACCTGGCAGGCAATATGAATGGATTTAACTGGAATGCATATGGATCTGCGGTAGCCGCCTCCGATTACCAAAATAAATACGACGGAAAGGTCTTTAACTCCAAATTCAGGCAAAAGAATTTTGGGGGTTATGCCGGGTATAATGGAAACTGGGGGTATAGTCATTTGCTGTTTAGCAATTTTAATTTGAAGGCAGGATTGGTAGAAGGCGAAAGAGATGCACAGGGGTATTTTATGAAACCTGTTGCAGGCGGTTTATTTGAAAGAGCATCAGAGGAGGATTTTAACAGCAGCTCGCCACAAATTCCTTATCAACATATCCGCCATTTTAAAATCGCGTTGGATAATAATATTAAGATTGGGAAAAACAGCCTGGCCTTTAACCTGGGTTTCCAGCAAAATAAACGGGAAGAATTTGGCAATCCGGATAATTTGCAGGAACGGGCCCTATTCTTCGATCTGAAGACAATCACTTATACTTTCCGGTATCAATTAAAAGAAATAAGCGGCTGGAGCAGTTCTGTTGGCCTCAATGGTATGCAACAGCGCAATACCAATAAAGGTGAGGAGCAGTTAATACCCGATTACAATTTATTTGATATAGGCGGGTATCTGTATACCAGGAAGACCATTAATAACATTACCATTAGCGGAGGCGCCCGGTATGATAACCGCAACTTAAAAGTGAAAGACCTCATGAATGGCAATGCTGTAAAGAGTGCTGCATTCAATCAATCATTTGGTAATTTTTCAGGAAGTGTGGGACTGGCAGCGGAATTGAGCAGCCGCCTGGTATTTAAATTAAATGTAGCAAGAGGCTTTAGAGCGCCCAGTATTCCCGAACTGGCATCCAATGGGGCGCATGAAGGAACGATCCGGTACGAATATGGTGATGTGAATTTAAAAAGCGAAACCAGTACACAGTTAGATGCAGGTTTGGATTATCATGCAGAACACCTTTCATTTGGGTTATCTGCGTATAACAACAGTTTTAATAATTTTATTTTTTATAGAAAATTGCAGGAAAGCGGTGGGGGAGATTCTATCATCAATGTAGACGGAAGTGATCTTACCGCATTTAAATTTGATCAGCGCAAAGCCACCCTGCGTGGATTGGAAGCTACTATTGACATACATCCTCACCCCCTGGATTGGTTACATGTACAGAATACTTTTTCTTTGGTAGCCGGCAGGTTAAATGAAGCAATAGAATCTACCCGGTTTTTACCTTTTATTCCCGCCCCGCGGTTAATCACGGAGTTTAGAGGCGATTTCAGAAAGTCGGCAAAGAATATCCGTAACCTGTATGTAAAGGCGGAAGTAGATAATACGTTTACACAAAATGATGTTTTTACCGCCTATAATACGGAAACCACAACGCATGGTTATACATTATTAAATGCAGCCTTTGGGGCTGAAATGATGTTGAAAAATGGAGCCACATTATTTAGCCTGAATATTATAGGAAGTAACCTGGGGAATGTAGCCTGGCAAAATCATTTGAGTCGTTTAAAATACGCAGCGGAAAATATGGCGACCGGCAGGATGGGCGTATTTAATATGGGCAGGAATTTTAGTGTGAAATTGAATATTCCGTTGAGCTGGAAGATGAAGGAATGATGAATAATGAATGATGAATGAATAATGAATAATGAATGATGAGTGATGAGTGAATAATGAATGATGAGATTGCTGTGTGATGGATGGCTCTTTGCTTTATTAGCATCTACTACTCATTATTCATTACTCATTATTGGTGTACTTTTATACCATGTTAGAAATTTCCATAAATACCCCCGCACTGCTTTTTCCAGCAATCACTTTACTGATGCTGGCGTATACCAATCGTTTTTTATCGCTGGCCTCCCTGGTAAGAAAATTACACAGTGAATATACCAGTGGAGCGAAAGAAAAAAATATGCTGAACCAGATAAAAAATATTCGCACCCGTTTAAACCTGATCCGGTATATGCAAGGCTTTGGGGTATTGAGTTTTTTATGCTGCGTAGTATGTATGTACCTGATATTCCGTAACTGGATGCTGATGGCTAACTGGGTATTTGCTTTTAGCTTATTGTTCCTGCTGTTATCAATATTTTTATCGTTGGTAGAAATTAATAAGAGTACCAGGGCGCTCGAATTGCAGTTAAGTGATATTGAAGAATTATCAGCCGGCAATATTTTTAAAGATATTTTTAAAGCGGATGAATAAACTGTTAGTTGGCAGGTATTTAGTTTGAGGGTTTCAGGTTTCGTTTTGTTATTTTGTGGTGGTGTTCAGCATGATAAATTGTAAAATATAGCATTTCTCTTATTGTCAATTTGCCTAACAATGGATGTGGTAATATTAAAGTGTTAAGGTCCTGTTCGGTAAATGTTTCAATTTTTGAACATAACAGGTTTATATTTTTATTCAACCCTTCAATAATTCTTTCTTTTTGATTTGGTGAGATTGTTTTTGGAATAAATCGTCCTGTGGCCTTACCACCATTTTCCAATTTAGTCAAATATTTCTTCACTAAATCTTCATAAGTTCTTCCTGGTCTATTCGATTTTCCAAAAATAAACCGGATAAAAAACTTGGGTAAACTCAATGCGAATGCAACTGGCTTTACTGAAAGATAAATATGATCAAGTTGTTGGCCGGCCGTCCATTTTTGTTGATAAGAAAATAAAAATGCTTCATTCGTCAATCCATTTATATAGCCGATAAATGAGCTGTGATTTTCTTTCAGTAGTTGTATGATTTGTTCCCGTTCCATTTGAGCGTTCAGTTTATTAGCAACACGAAAAAATGAACTTTCTTTTCAATTGTTTTTAAAATCCCCTTTAGTCATGCCGCATCCCTTCAGCCACTTTAAACACATGCAGCACACAGGGAAACAAAGCATCCATCGACTCTTCCACACCACGGGGTGAACCCGGCAATGTGATCACCAATGTGTTTTTAATAAAACCGGCCACGCCTCTTGACAGCATGGCGAAGGCTGTTCGTTGCTGGCCATAATTACGGGCCGCTTCCATAATACCGGGAATCTCCCTGTCTAATAAGGGGGCGATTGCATCGGGAGTAACATCTCTTGGGGAGAGGCCTGTGCCGCCAGTGAAAAGAACCAGGTTGAAGCCTTCATCACTCAACCTTTTGACCGTTGCCTGGATGGTGGCAAAATCATCTGGGATAATAGTATGTGATGTTGTCTGCAGGTTATATTGCCCTAATTTTTGAACGATCAATTCACCCGAACTGTCTTTGTTTTTCCCGGCGGCTACTCCATCGGAACAAACCACCACAGCGCAGCGAAGTTCATTTGAAAAATTATTTTTGAAATCTGTTTTGCCACCCTTCTTGCTCTGTAACCGGATGGTTGATATTTCCACTCCCTTGTCCAATGGCTTCAACATATCGTACATGGTGAGTGCGGTTACAGCGGCGCCGTGCATGGCTTCTACTTCCACACCGGTTTTGTAAATGGTATGTACTTCTACTGTTATCACAATGGTTAACCCATCGATGGCGTGTGTAATAGCCGCGTATTCCACGGGTAATGGATGGCAATCAGGAATCACATCACTGGTCTTTTTGATACCCAGTAAACCGGCGGCCCTGGAGAATTCAAATACATCTCCTTTGGGAACCTTTTTATCACGGATCGCATCGATCGTTTCCGGTTTGGATACCGTTAATATTGCTGTAGCAATTGCCTTTCGCAGGCTGTTGTTTTTATGTGTGATGTTTACCATTATTCTTTTGTTTAGTGTGTGCTCCCCAGGTCCTCCTTCGGGGGATTTAGGGGGCTGTTCTCCTTCCATTGATAGGTTTCGTCGTCAAACAATTCTTTTCCCCAAACCGGCAGCTCCGATTTTATCCGCTCTACTGTTTCGGCACAGGCATCGATAGCCGCTTTCCGGTGAGCCGAGGAAGTGAATACAAATAAAGAAATTTCGCCGGCGGCAACACGGCCCAAACTGTGGTACACATGCATACAGGTGAGTTCGTATTTGCTAAAAATGGCTTCTCTTATTTCGTGCATTTTTTCAAGCGCCATTTCTTCATATGTAGTGTATTCAATAGCAGTGACCGTTTGCCCGTTCAGCACGTCAGCACGTACCTGGCCAAGGAAAATACTATGGCCGCCAATACCGGTTTGGGTGCTGTGGTGTTGAATGCTTTCTCCCACAAACGCAGGTGCAATGGGCCCGGTAACAAATATATTTTTTGGTTTTCTTTCACTCATAGCTATGGTGTTGAATTGTTTTTTAACCAGTTCAGAATGCCGCCCTGTAAACTATATATCTTTTTTGATTCGCCAAATGTATCTATTAACATTTGAGCGGCCTGCAAACTTCTTTTTCCACTCTGGCAAAACAGAATGACTGTTTCACCTTTAATGGCCGCAATGTTTTCTTTAAATATTGACAATGGAATTTGGGTGTATGTAAATCCGGTCGGCAACGGCAATTCGGAAAGTTCTCTTACATCTATAATTTCAGCAGTGTTGGAGTTAAGTAAATGGTTAAACGCAGCAATATCTATTTCAAATGATTGATTGGTGGTAGCACAAAGCCAGTTATAATCCGTTTGTTCAAACGCTGCCGCAGTTGCGGGAATCAGCGACTTACTTTCTTTTCCTGCGGATAACGCGAGTTCATACATTCCATTATTGAGCGCATTGTAAGTCAGCAAGGAATTGATCAAAGGCCTGCCCATCCCGGTAATCAGCTTAATGGTTTCATTCGCCTGCATGGTGCCGATAATGCCAGGCAAAACTCCCAGCACACCAGCCTCTGCACAATTTAGTACTTCGCCATCTTTAGGCGGGTGTGGAAAAAGGTCGCGGTAGTTAACAGGAATAGTTCCTTTTTTATCCTCGCAATTGAATACAGCTACCTGTCCTTCAAATTGTGAAACTGCTCCATACACCAATGTTTTATGGAGCAATACACAGGCATCATTGATCAGGTAGCGGGAGGCAAAATTATCCGTTCCGTCAATCACAATATCATAGGATGCTAAAACGGCCAATGCATTTTTTGGAGTTAGTCTTTCGTTGTATGCAGTGATATTAATATCAGGATTTAATCTTGTTAATACATGTTTTGCTTTTTCTGCTTTTGAATATCCAATATCAAAAGTGGAATACAATGGCTGGCGGTGAAGGTTGCTAATAGAAACCACATCGTCATCAACAATACCAATATTGCCTACACCCGCTGCGGCCAGGTATTGAAGTGCAGGGCAGCCCAATCCTCCTGCGCCAATCACCAATACTTTTGATTGAAGTAATTTTTGTTGTCCTGCTTGTCCAAATTCTTTTAAAATAATTTGCCGCTGGTATCTTTCGTATGATGTGTTTTCGCTTTTCATTTTTATCCGCCGGAAAAAGGGGGTAATAAAGCTACGGTGCAATTATTTGTAAGCGGTGTATTTTCAGCAATAATATTTTTATCCACCGCAATTACATATTTTGAATTCATTAACCCGGGATAGGTTTTACAAAGCGTTGCCTGCAAACTGTCTGTATCCATCACCTCTTCCACCGTAACCGAACCGGTGCCGGTAATATCAGTAAGCTGGCCAAATATGATGATGTTTATTTTCATGATTAATTTTACTACAGATTAAATTTGGTTTTTGTTGCATGAAAGCTGCGAAGTTTGTGTGTATTCTTACTTCACTCTTTCAACAATTATTTTTTGCAATCCCTTTACATATCTTCTGCCCGTAGCTTCGTCTGTTGGTGAAATTAATGCAATACGGTTGTCCATTGATGCGGCATTTTTACCATCCAGTTCTGTTATGATGAAAACATGTTTTCCCGTTTCATTGTTAAAAATCTCGTTCCACGAAAACACCACTTTGTAATTATCTGAAGCGATGCAAACAAGAAAATATTCGCTCAATAATTTTGGATTTTCCTGCTCAATGGTTAGTTTACTCAAAACGTCTTTTAATAATACGCCCTTAATATTATTTAGTACACTTTTTCGTTCCAGTAAATGATTCAATATAACAATGCTATCTGTTTTTACAACAGGCAATCCAGCCAGGTCATTTAATGAAAAGGATTGCGATTGTTTTACGCTTCCTTCAATAATAAAACTTTCGGTAGTGGCAGTTGATTTTTGGGCTAACGATTGTAGACAGATAATTGTCAGGATCGCGGTTAATATTTTTTTCATGTATTATTTTTAATTCTACTTACTCTAATACCATGTTCCAGTGCCTTTTGGTTGCTTTTTTAAAACTACCTGGAGCAATAAAAAAAACCACTTACTATTCAGAATGCCGTCGTTGCATATGAACTCCAAAACACCCCTTTAGGGGATGGGGGTGTTCAGGCATGCGTAAACAACAACTTAAAAGCCGCCAGCAACAACACCACTGCCAATACATTCTTCAAAATCGTTTGTTTAAATTTCAACGCTCCAAAATAGGCACCGAATAAACCGCCTGTAAAAGCGATAGCTACATACCAAACCATATTGGTATTGAATTGAATTCCCTTTGTTAATTGTCCCGCGAGGCCCGATAATGAATTTACAAAAATAAATAGCGCACTGATAGCGGCGGTTTGTTTTTGATCGGTCCATTTTAAAAACAGCAAAACCGGCGATAAAATAATTCCTCCGCCAATGCCAATGAGGCCCGAAAGAAAACCAATGCCAGCCCCGATGAATAACGATAATACCGGGTTGGATGCTTTTAATTCGTTTGCCGGTGTATTGCTAAAAAATACAAATCGGGCAACGGGTATCAGCAGCAGTATTCCCAGCATCTTTTTGTAGATCGTTCCATCTACCACTACAAGGCCTCCAACAAAGGCCAGTGGTACCGAAGCCAGCGCCAGTGGTAAAAATATTTTCCATATAAAATGTTTGCCCCGGTAAAACTGGATAAAAGAAGTGAGGGATACAAAAAGATTCAGCAACAATGCGGTGGGTTTCATTACCTCCGGCGCAATGCTGAAGATGGCCATTAGGGCAAGATAGCCGCTTGCTCCGCCATGCCCCACCGATGCATATAAAAAAGCTACGATGAATAGTAATCCATAAAATAAGAAAATGCTTTCCTGCATACTGATTAATTAGTCGGGTAATAAATGTATTTCCACATTTGCTCCCTCATCACAATGAGTGGTCTCTTCATTGATTTTTATAAGACAGTTGGCTTTGGCAAATGAACTGAGCCGATAGCTTTCCTGCGCATCCAATGACAGTACTTTCTCACCATCATAATAACCTTTTAAAAAGTGGGTCAACCCGGTTGGCTTGTCAATTGCTTTACCCAATGGAACGGATAATTTTTTTAATCCAATATTTGTATCGTTACCCAGTTGTCGCAGGGCAGGCAATACATACTCATAAAAACAGGTGAGCACGGAGGAGGGATTACCGGGTAATCCAAATACCAGTTGATCTTCTTTTTTACCAAAATACAGGGGCTTACCGGGCCGCTGTTTGAGGCGGTGAAATAGTTTTGTGATGCCGCATTGTGTGGCGGCTTCCAATACAAAATCATAATCGCCCACGCTGATCCCTCCGGTCAACAATACTACATCACTTTGCTTCAATGCTGCCTGTAAAACTTGTTTTAAAATATCCAGGTCATCATCCGCCCAATATATTTTTACCTCGCTGATATCGATTTGTTTGAGCGCCGCCTTCAGTGTGGCTGAATTGGATTCATACACCTGTCCATATTGTAATGGTTTTCCCGGTTGTTGTAATTCCTTACCGGTAACAATAATGCTTACTGTTGGTTTGGGCCAGGCAATCACTGTAGTAATACCAATGCCTGCCAAAAAGCCGATAGCCGCCGGTGATAAAAATGTTCCGGCAGGCAATGCCAACGCACCCGCTTTTATTTCTGAACCTTTTAGCCGCACATTTCCCCCTGCTTTTAATTTATCATCAGCAATATACAGTTCGCCATTTTCGGTCTTTACTTTTTCCTGCATTACTACCGTATCGGTTCCTTCCGGTACAGCGGCGCCTGTAAAAATGCGTACAGCCTGTTCCGGCGTATAGGAAATTGTTTCGCCGGAGCCTGCGGCCATTTCACCTGCTATTTGTAATGATTTATTTGTTTGCCATCCGCTAAAGGAAAATGCATAGCCATCCATGGAAGATTGGGGAAAAGCAGGGATATCAATTTCTGCATAGATATCTATTGCCAATATCAAACCCGCTGCATCAGTAAGCGTCACCGGTACTGGTTTAAGCGGGTTTACCTGCTCCTGTATTATTTTTTTAGCTTCTTCTACTGTTATCATAAAATTGTAAAACGGGATGCAATGTTAGCGGTCAGGTATTTCTGTTGGTAAGAAAACTCAATTTTTGATATTTCAGAAAGAAAAATATTGGTAATCTTTATGGTTGAAAATACCAGTTCAAGGTCCGCTGTGTCAGTTTCTCTGTGATAAAGTTTGAATAATGAGGAGGTATCTAAAAAAATTTTCATAGTTCGAGTCGTCTTTCTTCAATAACCGTGTCACTTAGCGAACCCTTGTAATTTTCTAAGTTCTTTTGACTTTTGGAAAATGAAAAGTCTGACAATGAAAGTCTTTCCTGCGATTGAGTATGAATGTCTTCCAAAAATGTAACAATAACCTTTACGGGATTATTTGATGAATATTCCTTGTCAAGTTTTACATATCCGTTTTGATATGTTCCAACAACTGCAACCATAGTATTTGATTTAAATTTACGTTGTTAAAGATACTTAATTCATTAAATCACTCAAGATGAATTTGGCTTGCGAAGCTCTTTTTGTAATTGGACTATTTACTAAGTGATATTTTTTGCCTGTTGCTAACTTCTTTATCCCCCAATAGTAATCATGCTCCTGTTGTGAATGTCTTCTGCATGTACATGTTCAAAATCGGCGGTAAACTGGCCGCCTAATTCTTTGGCTTTGCTGCTGATACTCTGTTGTATCAAAGGCAATATATTTTCGCCTTTCCGGAAGGCGGTCAGCAGGTCGGTTTCTTCTTTTGAAAACAGGCAGTTCTTCATTTTGCCATCGGCCGTTAACCGCATCCGGTTGCAGCCGCTGCAGAACGGAGAAGTCATGGTACTGATTACTGCAAAAGTTCCTGCATGGCCGGGTACGGTATATTTTTTAGCAGTGTCATGCTGATCATCGTGCAACCGGGCCACTTCGTATTTCGATTCCACTACTTCCACTATTTGTTGCCAGGTGAACACTTTATTGCTGGTCCATTTGTTACCACTGAAAGGCATAAACTCAATAAACCGTACATGAACAGGTGTGTCTTTTGTCCATTCAATAAAATCATTGATCTCCATATCATTCATTCCCTTCATCGCCACCACATTTACTTTTACATGAAAGCCATGGCTGATCAGCAAATGAATATTATCATATACCTGTCTGAACTGGTCACGACGGGTAAGCAGGAGGAACTTGTCGGGCTGTAAAGTATCCAGGCTTATATTGAGTGATTTTATTTTCGCCTCTTTTAGCACATCTACATATTCATGCAGGCGGGTACCGTTGGTGGTTAGGGTAAGTGCAACCGGCAGTTTGGATAAGGAAAGAATAATTTTATCTGCATCCTTTCTTACCAGCGGTTCTCCGCCGGTGAGCCGTATTTTATTAACGCCCTGCGCTACAAATATTTTGGCGATGGCTTCTATCTCCTCCAACTGCATCAGCCTGGATGCAGGCGTAAACTCATAATCTTCTTCGGGCATACAATAAAAGCAACGCAGGTTACAGTTATCGGTAAGCGATATCCGCAAATAATTATGGTCACGTCCAAAAGAATCTACAATCATTTATCAAAATATTTATACCGCTTAATAATAATTTTTTGTCCTGAGGTTATTTTAAAATCCAGTGCTTAAACCATGCTAATCAAATTCTCTCAACACTCAAACGAAACTGCATTTAACCTCCCGGTTTTTCGGGAGGCAGGGCGAGGCCTTCATAATCCGCCTCCGTATCAATATCAATTTTCCCCAATGGGAAATTAACGGTTTCCACCCAATCCGGGTTTTCTTTTATTATTTTTTTTGCACCGGTATCACCTTTCAATTCCAGCAACGATGCAAATATAGTTTTATCAAATAAAGCAGGCGTACCCAAAATGTGGTCGTAACTGCTGGCAATGATTGGCTTGCCGGTCTGTTGATATTTTGCCACCAAATCGATCAACAGCGTTGTGGTTACAAATGGTTGATCACAAACCATAATAATTGCTGCGCTGGTTTCGGGAGCCACCACCAGTAGTTGCTGCAATCCGTTGCGGATTGAGGATGCCATTCCCTCTTGCCAATTGTTATTAATAATTACTCGTATCTCCTGGTTTTTTACTTCCTTTTTTACTAATTCCGCGTTGGCGCCAAGTACTGCCACCAATGGTTGCATACCGGTATCAACAGCTACCTGCAGGCTATGTTGCAACAGCGATTTGCCTTGATATGGAATTAACTGCTTTGGTTTTCCCAAACGGGAAGAGGAACCTGCAGCCAATAAAATGATTCCAAAGGAGCCGTTAAAATGCCTGGTCGATGAATTTATCATTTGAAAAAATCAACTTCGAAGTTACTCTTAGTTTAGCAAATGTATAAGCGTAAGATGTATCGATAACCCGGATTTTACCTGATTTCGATAACCTTCGGCTGGTTTTGTTTAAGAATACCTGCTTCCTGCCTGCCGCTGATAAAATTTCCTCCCGGCAATTTAGATTATTTCGTAATTTTCTGTCTAATATAAAACTTGCTTTATGGCTTCATATAACCTCTCCATCAATGGTAAAAGTTACAAAATAGATGCAGATCCCAAAATGCCGCTGCTCTGGGCGATACGTGACCTTGCAAATCTTACCGGAACAAAATACGGCTGTGGCATCGCACAATGCGGCGCCTGTACGGTACACCTGAATGGTGCGCCGGTACGATCCTGCTCTTTGCCGGTTTCTGCCGCAGCCAACCAAAAAATAACGACCATTGAAGGGCTTTCAGAAGACAATACCCATGCCGTGCAACAGGCATGGATAAAGGAGCAGGTTCCGCAATGTGGTTATTGCCAGAGCGGACAAATAATGGCTGCCGCCGCATTACTCAAGCGCAATCCCCACCCAACTGATAAAGATATTGATACCGCAATGCAGGGCCATATTTGCCGATGTGGTACGTATGTTCGGATAAGAAAAGCCATTAAAACTGCCGCGGAGATGATGGCGAAACCAGCCTAACATTCATGGTGAGCCACCCCCAAAGGGTGACCCACCATGAATGTTAGCTTTGACCAATCACCCCATTCACTCTTACACTACAAACAAATGCTATCATGAACACTACTAATAAAAACATTTCCCGCAGAAAGTTTATTTCACTTTCTTCCATGTCTGGTGCCGCATTAACGATTGGTTTTTATTTTCCTTCTGCCGCAAAAGGTGTGGGGCAAATTCTCTCCGGGCAGGATGCGGATGAAAAAGGGATTGAATTAACCTCATGGGTTTCCATTGATAAAAAGGGCGTGGTTACTTTAATGAATCACCGTTCCGAAATGGGGCAGGGGTCATTCCAGTCGGTACCACAAATTATTGCAGAAGAACTGGAGGTTGACCTTGATAAGGTGAAGATTGTATTTGCACCGGGCAATAATAAAAAATATGGCAGCCAGGTTACCGGTGGTAGTTCTACCATCAGGGGTTCTTACAAAACATTATTGCGTACGGGCGCCACGGCACGTGAAATGCTGATAGCCGCCGCTGCCAAAAAATGGGGTGCATCCGCAGCAGAATGTTATGCAGAAAACGGGATGGTGATGCACAAACCATCGGGTAAAAAGCTGGGCTATGGCGAACTGGTGGAAGAGGCCGCTAAATTACCGGTACCAAAAATGGTAAATTTAAAAGACAGGGAAAACTATAAACTGATAGGAAAGCCGTTGCCAAGGCAGGATACACCGCTAAAAACCAATGGCAAGGCTGAGTTTGGCATGGATAAAAAGTTGCCCGGTATGTTATATGCGGTGGTGGAGCGCAATCCAAGATTCAGGGGGAAAGTAAAAAGTTTTGATGATACGGCTGCCAGGGCAATGGCCGGGGTAAAGCATGTTTTTAAAGTAGAGATGCCTGTTTTCGGTTCCATAAGGGAGGGAGTGGCGGTAGTTGCCGATACCCTTTGGATTGCAATGCAGGCAAGAAAGGTATTGAAGGTAGTATGGGATGATGAAGGCTTTGAGCACCTCAGCACCATACAACTATACGACCGCATGAAGGAAGATCTTAAAAAGCCGGGCCTGTCACAGCGTACCGGTGGAAATTTTGAAGACCGATTTGAAAAAGCGGGAAAGAAATTAGCTGTGGTATATGAAACACCTTATGAATCGCATAGTTGCATGGAACCTTTAAATTGTGTGGCCCATGTGCATGAGGATAAATGCGAAATATGGGGACCCATACAGGGGCCCGACTGGATTCAAAGTGATGTAAGTGAGCGCCTTAAAATACCCATGGAGAATGTAACCGTGAACATGACTTTTTTAGGTGGAGGATTTGGCCGAAAGGCATTTACAGATTACACGTTTGAAGCCGTATTGATTTCAAAGGAAATAAAGGCGCCGGTACAGGTGGTATGGACAAGGGAAGATGATATGTCCCAAGGGCCATTCAGGCCGGGTGCGGTATATGAATGCAAGGGTGGTATCAATGATGGCAGAATTAATGCATTACAGGTAAAGATGGCTTCGCAAAATATGGATCACCAGGATGCCCACCCGGATAAAACCAGCTTCAATAGCAGTACTACGGAAGGTTTTGCAGAAGCTTATTTTGAATCGGTTCGCCATTATAGTTTCGCAGATATCCCTACTGAATCTCCCATACCGGTGATGTGGTGGCGGTCGGTATATTCTTCCACCAACGCATTTGCATTTGAAAGTTTTGTAGATGAACTGGCGCATGAGGCGGGAAAAGATCCGCTTGATTTTAGAAGAAGCCACCTATGGGGCGACCGGTACCAGGCGGTGATTGACAAACTGGAAGAAATGACCAACTGGAAGTCACGCGGTAAAAATGACGGCTGGGGCGTGGCCATTACAGAATGCTTTAAATCCATTGTAGGCGAAGCGGTAAAGGTTTCCCGCAATGCGGAAGGGAAATTACAGATCGATAAAATTGCAGCGGTAATGGATTGTGGCTGGTATGTAAACCCTGATATCATTAAAGGGCAGATTGAAGGAAGTATCGTGATGGCGTTGGGTGCAGCGGTAAATCACGAAACTCATTTTGAAGATGGAAAGGCAGTAGAGAAAAATTTTGATACTTACAGAATGCCAAAGATCAACGATATTCCAAATATTGATATTCACATCATGGACAATGACGAAAAAGCAGGTGGTGCCGGCGAGCCTTCCCTGCCTCCATTTGCTCCTGCCTTGTGCAATGCTATTTTTGATTTAACGGGAAAGCGGATACGCAAGCTGCCGTTTAAAATGGGGGAGGTTTGATGAATTAAGAATTAAAAATTAGGAATTAAGAATGAGCAACCCGGATGACTTGATTCTTTACACGCTTATGTGATCACCGGAGCGGACTATTTGATGAAAAGAAATAGAAACCAATTGAGGGAAGTGCAAAAGGGATCGTAAGTTTTAATTTCACTCTTATGTGCTATAACTGCCCGTCACTTTTAATTTTTAATTCTTCATTTTTAATCACTTCCTCAAAGCCTTTACCTGCGCCACTTTTATCATGGGGTTTTTATTTTTCCAGCTATTGGATACAAAATTTAAAACGTCTGCAATCTCCCTGTCTGTAAGCTGAGGCAATGCAGCCATTGGAACACTATATTGTTTTCCGTTCACGGTGATCTCACCTTCCTGCCCGTTTATTATAATACCAATAGCCCGTTTTTGATTTTTTAAATACGCCGTATTTGCCAAAGGGGGAAAAGCACCTTCCACCCCTTCACCGGCCGGCATGTGACAACTGGCACAATTGGCTGCATACACATCTTCGCCCCGTTTCATACTCTGGGATAATGTGCCCTCCTGGGCTATTGCAAGCCAGCACAGACCTCCAATTAATACAATACTTAAAAAGATTTTTTTCGTCATGTAACTACTGTTTTCAAATTAAATTAAAAAGTGAACCCGAAGATAATAAAACACATATTAACAGCCGTTGAATAAAATGGTTGTAACAAAACAATCACAAAACAGGGGATGATATGCCTGTCGCGATAGCTTGTTCCAACAAATACGGTAGTGCCGAATGTGTTTAAATTTTATCTGACACTACTTTTACATTGCTTTTGACTGCCGATATGAAAATATAGTAATGTCTGTTTGGAAACAAAGTTGAAAATGATAGTGCGGGAAAGATTTTGTGGCCGGACTAAAAGTGCCGTTTTTTGAATGCAGCGTGTCGAAAGGATAACATTATGATACATGCAAAGTTTAGGTTCGTCCACAAAATGAACCCGGGTTCTGGTGACAATAACTCCAGATTGGCCGTTGAAAAACGTTGGATGAGGTGAAAGGTTCTTCAACGTTTACAGCCAGTGTTTAAAATACGCAGGTAATCAATTTATATTTCGGCCTGGTAGGCTTTAATCGCTTTTTTAATACTGCGGTGTTTCTTTATCAGTGCCAGCGCTTCTTCATTTTGGATGCCTAATTCCTGCGTAAGCATAATAACCGCCCTATTCCATAATTTATTATTCGACAATTGCATTTCAATCATTTTATTGCCCTTTACTTTACCTAACTGTATCATCAGTGAAGTAGTGATCATATTGAGCGCCATTTTTTGGGCGGTGCCGGCTTTCATCCTGGTACTGCCGGTTACAAATTCAGGGCCAGTCGCGAGTTCTATCGGGTAATCTACTTCTTTTGCAATGGTACTACCCAGGTTACAAACAATACAGCCGGTACCAATCCCCTTTTCTTTAGCAGCCCTGATGCCGCCCAATACATAAGGCGTTTCACCGGAAGCGGCAATGCCTACCAGGAAATCCTTATTGGTGATGTGGTGAACCGTCAATGCTTCCCATGCTTTATTGGTGTCATCTTCAGCAAATTCTACCGCGTTTCGGATGGCATGATCACCACCTGCAATGATGGCGATTACGATATTACTGCTAACACCATAGGTAGGGGGTATTTCGGATGCATCCAATACACCCAACCTTCCGCTGGTTCCTGCACCAATATAAAACAACCTTCCGCCTGTTTTCATTTTTGGTAAAGCCGCATTAATCAGCTTTTCAATTTGTGGTAAGGAGCCTTTTACAATTTGCGCTATGGATTGATCTTCTTTATTAATGTCGGTTATCAGTTCAATAACAGATTTTTTTTCTAAATCATCATAGTGCGAAGGCGATTCGGTATTTTTTCTTTGATTCATATTGGATGTTTTTATATCAATTTGATCAATCGTTACAGGTTAATTTATTATTACTGAATTGAAAAATGCCGGTAAAAAACAACATAGCTGCCGACTGCAACTATTTTATTAAAACGATTATTGAGGGAAACTTATTTTTCCCATAGATACAAATGGTATATCCCTTGTTCCATTTCCAATTTCAATTTTCCCTCCTGCAATCGTTTCATTCGCCAGCACTGCAAAAAGTACCGCTTCTTTGGCATCCGGGTTAATTTGTAAACGATCAGTGGTTTTAAATATATAGCCAGGTAATTGTTCGCTGATAGACTGCATTAGCAACGGGTTGTGCATTCCTCCTCCGCTGGTATAAACCACTACATCGGTTAAGGTGCGGGAGCATTGCAGTATTGCATCGGCAATCGTATCTGCTGAAAACCGGTTGAGCGTAGCCATTGTATCTTCGTGCGAAAGGGAAACAATGCCCGCCGCCGCTTTTGCTTTTTCAAGATAGGAAAGATTAAATAATTCAGGGCCGGTAGTTTTTGGAAATCCTTTTTGAAAGAAATTGTTTTCTTTCAAACTTTCCAGGAGCACTTCATCTACCCTTCCTTTGGAGGCAACAGCAGATTGGGCATCATAATACTGGCCGCTAAAGTTTTGTTGGATGTATGCGTCCATCAGGGTATTGCCGGTGCCGGTATCGGTGCTAAAAACTTTTCTTCCATTAAGGTCGCCGGGCAGGTAAGTAAAGTTGGCAATACCTCCAATATTAAGCATGATCCGGTTTTCGCCTCTTTTACTAAAGATCAGGTAATCTCCATACACCGCTAATGGTGCGCCCTCGCCTCCTGCAGCAATATGTTTTTGCCTGAAATCGCTGATGGTGATGATACCCGTTTTTACGGCCATGTGATCGCCATCCCCTATTTGCAAGGTGGCATTGGAAAATTTATCGATGCCATGCAAAAATTTTGGTGCATGATAAATAGTTTGCCCATGGCTGGCAATCAAATCTACTGTGATTGGATCAACCTGCCATTTTTTTAAACAATCATTTATAATGGCGGCATGTTGCTCAGCCACCCATCCGTTCAGCAGGCAAACCTTTTGTAAATCAACCTCCCGTTTTGAAAAAACTGATTTTATTTCCTGCCGGTAATCATCCTGGTAGGGAACAGTTTCAAATTGCAAAATGTCAATCTCCGTGTTTTTACCCGATCCCGAACACCTGCAAAGCGCTACATCCAGCCCATCTACAGAAGTGCCGCTCATCAATCCTATAATTATCCTTACGGGATTTAGTCCCATTTTAAAAAGGCGGTCAATATGTACATTCATCTTTGCAGCTTTGTGCGGTAATTGTTAAAATATAGCACAAATATGCAGAAATATTTTTAAAATGTAAACAATTTTGCGTATTTATGCAGTATTAAAACTAACAATTTCTATGCTTAAAAAGGAACGGCATGCCTATATTATGCATCAGATTGATGTGCACAACAAAGTGCTGTCTTCTGATTTGTCCTTGCAATTAACAGTATCCGAAGATACCATCCGGAGAGATTTACAGGAATTAGATGAGAAGGGAATACTGACCAAAGTACATGGAGGGGCGTTATCCAAATCCTTCCACTTTACTCTACAAAACAATACCGTTTTTTCCCAACCCGAAAAGAAAATCATTGCCCGTAAAGCAAAAGAACTGATCAAGGATGGTATGCTGGTTTTACTATCCGGGGGCACCACCATTATAGAATTGATCCGGTCGTTGCCGCCCGAATTAAACGCCACTTTTATTACTGTTAGTATTCCTTCTGCACTGGAGTTGCTGGATCATCCCAACGTGGAAGTTATTTTTATTGGCAATAAATTATTAAAGAATGCACAGATGTCGGTAGGTGCCGAAGTGGTGCAGCGCTTAAGCGAAATAAAATGCGATCTCTGCTTTTTAGGAACCAACAGTATTGATGTGGAGAATGGCATTACTGATCTTGAACTGGAAGTAATAGAGGTAAAAAGGGCCATGATCCGCAGTGCCCAAAAAACAGTTTCGCTATCTATCTCAAAAAAATTAAATACCGTTCAGCGAATGGTAGTTTGTAAGCTGGACGAGGTTGATATCCTCATCACGGAGCTTGATCCGGATGATGAGTTGTTGAAACCTTACCATGAAAAAGGAGTAACCATTATTTAAATATTCACCAAAAAAAACTGCATTATGAAAGGGAAGCAATTTCAATTGCCGGGCAAAATAAAAAATATTTTTTTGCTGCTGGCACTCAATATGGTATCGGTCTGGGCTATTGCACAGGTTGATATTGGTGGCAAGGTATCCGGGAAAGCCGGTAATCAAACCGGTGCCGCTGAAGGTATTACCGGCATTTCCGTTATACTGAAAGGGACTAAGTTCGGTTCAGGAACGGATGCAAATGGAATGTATAAAATAAGCGCACCGGTAAAACAAGGGAAGTATGTGCTGGTGTTTTCAGGTGTTGGATATGAGACAGCCGAAGTGTCTGTCAATATTGGTAATGCCACTAACTATACGGTGGATGTTCAATTATCCGATAAAGTATCCAACCTGGACGAAGTGGTAGTAACCGGTACTTCAGCAGGAACTACCCGCCGCCAGTTGGGTAGTTATGTAAGTACAGTAAAGGCGGAAGATTTAACAAAGGGTGCCACCGGAAACGTATTGGGAGCATTGCAGGGAAAAACTGCCGGTGCACAAATAACCCAAAATTCAGGTGATCCTGCCGGTGGAATGAGTGTAAGATTGAGGGGTATTAGTTCAGTTTTATCTTCTTCCGAACCGTTGTATATTATTGACGGTATTATTGTAAATAACAGCACCAACAGGGTAACCAATACTTCGGGTAATTATGATGGCAATAATTTTGTGGGCAATATCGGGCAAAACAGGTTGGTGGATATTAACCCTGCCGATATTGAAAGAGTAGAGGTATTAAACGGAGCCGCAGCTGCCGCCATATATGGTAGCCGGGCAAATGCCGGAGTGGTGCAGATATTTACAAAACGGGGTAAAAGCGGGGCGCCTTCTATCAATTTTTCAACATCCGTAATGGTGAACAGTTTAAGAAAAAGATTGGAAGTAAACCAGTCGCCCACTAAATTTGGTGGCCCTACAGATGGTCCCGGCGCTCAAACCCAGGATGTACTAACTCCCGCACTTACTAACACTACCGCGGTAACCAGGTATGATTACCAGGATAATATTTTTCAAACAGGAATTGGAACCGACAATAATATTTCGGTGAGTGGCGGAAATGATAAAACGAAATACTATGTTTCGGGTTCCTATTTCTTTAATGAGGGGATCATAAAGAACACCGATTTTCAGCGGTATAGTTTCCGTAGCAATATTGATCAGACTTTGAATAGCTGGGCCAGTTTTAATATCGGTCTTAATTATGTAAACAGCACTGCTCATGAAAAGCCGGATGGCAACTCCTTCTTTTCTCCAATGAACTCTGTCACCATCATTGGCAACTTTCATAACATTGAGGCCAGGGATGCACTGGGCAATTTAAAGGCTGTTGGCGAGCGTGGCCGGGTAAACCCAATTTCGGTGATAGAAGATTTTAAACAACGTCAAAACACCAGCAGGATATTGTCTAATATTGGTTTGAAATTAAAGCCTTTTAAAGGTTTCACGCTGGACTATACCATGGGGATCGATAACTATTCGCAAAACGGAACCACTTATCTGCCACCCTATGCTTATGATGCCAGCACCGGTTTTTTTGGTGGCGGACCTACTTTGGATGCAGCGCAAAATGGTTATGCCAGTGCAGCAAGCAGTACAGTGTTCCAGATCAATCATGATGTGAACGCCACCTATACCTTTGAAATCAACAAAGACCTTGGTTCTACCACACAGGTAGGCTTTTCTCAACAATATGAAAAAAATGATTACCTGTTAAACCAGGGCAGAGGGTTAGCGCCATTTGTAGCATCGGTTTCAGGCGCCAGTACTTTTATACCAGGTGCTGATAGCAGAAGTGAGTTATCTGTTTCAGGGGCATTTGTTCAGCAAAATTTAAGATACCGCAATCATTTGTTTGTTACCGGGGCGGTAAGGGTAGATGGTTCGTCTGTATTTGGTGAAAACCAGCGAAGCCAGGTGTATGCAAAAGCAAGCGGTAGCTATGTAATATCCGGTACCGATTTCTGGACCAACAGCGCCATGTCAAAATGGATGAATACTTTTAAACTGAGGGTTGCCTACGGACAAAGTGGTAACCTTACCGGTATTGGTGCTTATGATCGGTTTAATACCTATACCTCTTCCTCTTTTTTAGGTAGAACCGCGTTGAATTCCCGCTCTGTGCTGGCCAATGAAAATGTAAAGCCGGAAAGGCAGGAAGAACTTGAATTCGGAGCTGACCTGGCTTTCTTTAAAAGCCGGTTGGGGTTAACGGTTAATATCTATAATAAGAAAGTGACCGATCTTTTGATTGACCGCCAGATAGCACCTACCAATGGTTTCTCCAGCCTGAAAGATAATTTTGGTTCATTGGAGAATAAAGGGTTTGAATTGGTCTTAACCGGTTCACCGGTATCCGGCCGTGATCTGAAATGGGATGTCACTGCCATCTTTAATCATAACCGAAATAAGGCAAAAAGTATCGGGCAGGCGCTTACTTTGTTAAGTACCAATGGAGGTGCGCCGGTGGCAATCATTGAAGGCCAGCCAATCGGTGTTTTTTATGGAACTTTCTTTGCAACAGACGCGGCAGGTAACCAGGTAAAAAATGCCTCTGGTATTCCTACCATAGAAGCCGGTACCCAAAACAGCGCATTGAGTTATACACCCGGCAGAACAGCTGCAGGGTTACCGGTTGGTACAACATTGCGTAAAGTAATTGGAAATCCAAACCCGGATTATACAGGCTCACTTGTAAATGAAGTTACTTATAAAGCACTTAGTGTAAGAGTACAACTGGATGCCACGCAGGGTGCGGATGTGTTCAATGCTGATTTTAGAACCCGCCAGGGTGTGGGCAATGGAAAGGTAGCGGAACAGGAGCAGCGTGGTCAATTGCCGAGGGGATACATTGCAGGTATTTATGCTATTGAGCAATGGAGGGTGGATGATGGTTCTTTTGTAAAACTCCGTGAGGTTTCAATTAGTTATTCTTTTGGCAAACTGAAAGGATTCAGCGATATATCAGCAAGCATCAGCGGAAGAAACTTAATAAGCTGGGATAATTACAAAGGGTATGATCCTGAATTGAATGCTGCGGGACAAAGCACAATTTTGAGAGGGATCGATTTTGGTGCAGTTCCCATTCCAAGAACATTTTCATTTGGTATTCAAGCTAAATTTTAAAACTGAAAAACTCTTTATATGAAAAAGAATAATCTATTGTTTATATACCTGCTGTTTTTAGCCGGGTCTGGAATTTACCTGTCGGGTTGTAAGAAGAATTTTGATAACCCGAATGCGGCAACCCAGGACCAGGTTCTCAATTCAGCCAAAGGATTAACCGGTACTGCTATCGGTTTGCAGCGCAGTTATTCATTGGGACTAACCAGTATTTTGTACAACTTAAATACTGCGGTGGGCTTTTCTACCAATGAAGTTACGCTGCGTAATACCGGTAATATACCCGAGTTACAATTAAGTGTGGGTGGTAGTACGGTAGACGGTACCAATACGGTATTGGCCAACCTGTGGATTAATTCCAACAAAATTATTTACGAGGCCAACAATGTAATCAGCAAAGCCGAGCAGTTGAGCGATAAAGGATATGCAAGCGGATTGATAGGCTATACGAGCGTCTGGAAGGCGCTGTCACTGGGAGCCATAAGTATGAGTTGGGAAAAGGTACCGGATACCATCGGGTTAAATGTAACTTTTTCTGACAGGGTGCAGGGTTTTAACCGTGCTGTGGCTGTAATCGACAAGGCTTTGGCCGCTATTAATGCCAATCCTGTTAGTACCGCTTTTGCGAGTGATATCAGCACCAGTGGTATCAATATAGTAAATACATTGTATGCATTAAAAGCAAGGTATTTGCTGTTTGCAGGTAATTACGCCGGTGCATTGGCTGCGGCTAACCAGGTAAATCTTACGGTGAAGAGTACTATGAATTTTGAGGCCATTAATCCCAATACAATATTTCAGTCTGTAACATCCACTAATAATATTTACCAGCCGGTAGATTCAACCTTTGGATTACCGGTAGGGATACAACCTGACCTGGCAGATAAAAGAATTCCTTTTTATACAGTAATTAATCCTACCACAATTCCAAGGTACCGGTTCAATGGTTTCTGGAATGCTACCATTACTGCAATTCCTGTTTACCTGACTGACGAAATAAATCTTATAAAAGCGGAATGTTATGTTAGGCAGGCTGCCCCTGACCTGGCATCTGCAAAGGCAATTATTGATGCTGTTTTAAAACAAACGCCGGCCCAGGACCCTTTTGGTGTGGGTGCAGATATTGCCGCTGGTTACACAGGTACGGTTGATGCTCCTTCATTATTAACAGAGATCTATCGCAACCGTTGTATCGAGCTTTTTTTCAGTGGATTGAAACTGGAAGATATGCGCAGGTTTGCCCGGCCAAACAGCGAGCGTAAACGCAATCTGTTCCCTTATCCATTCAGGGAAAGAGATGGCAATCCAAATACACCCGCTGATCCGTCTTTTTAGTCATGTAGATTCTTTTTCTTTTAGGTTTAATACAAGGCCCCTTTTCAGGGGCTTTGCTTTTTTGTAGCATTTTAACTGCAAACAATTTCTGTTGCTATTTCCACACAATCACCAGCATACCGGCAAATACCAGCCCGGCGCCAATTAATAGCCGGGCCGTAAGTGGTTCTTTCAAAAACAAAAAAGAAAGCAGGATGGTAAATACAATACTGCCTTTATCGATAGCCGTTACTTCTGATGCCTTACCCAATTGAAGGGCTTTGTAATAAAATAACCAGGAGGCTCCGGTGGCAAAAGCAGACAACGTTAAAAAAAGCCAGTTGTTTTTTGTTAAACCGGATACCCCATTTGCATTTCCTTTAAAAAATACAATCCCCCAGGTTATAAATAGAATAATTGCTGTGCGGATAGCTGTTGCCAGGTCAGAGTTTACTTCCTTCAGTCCTGCTTTTGCAAACACGGCAGTAAGTGCGGCGAAGAAGGCGGAAACCAATGCATATAGTAACCAGTTGGGCATAGTGGAAAAGTTTATTTTATTACATTAAATGTGATCAGCATGGTAGTTACAAACAGGCATATAAGGCCGGTCAAAAAAAGAATATCCGCAATATTTTCATAAAGCTCACCAAATCGCCCGTTGCTTTTAATGGATAAAAAGGAGAGGATGGAGCTTACCATAAAAAGTATCATAGCACCGGTGGTAAATTCATCCACAAGCGTAATCTCCTGCATCTTTAACAACTTCAAAGAAGTTAATACAATAAAACAGATGCCCAATAAATTAGAAGCGGTATTTAGAATATGCGGGGAAGTATTTTTTTTGCTTTCCATCTTTAATAACGATTAATGTGTTTTAGAACCGTATAGGATTCTATAAACTGTCTCTGTACAAAAATCGTGTTTTTTTATGCCAATGATGGTTAATGAATTTATGGAAGCGGTTAATGTTTGATTAATTTAAGTCTGCCGATTCCTTTTTTATTGCCACGAATGCACGAATTGCCACGAAAAATAACTGCATGATGTGCAAGGTAAAGTCGTAATCATTCGTGGCACAAAAAAATTATGCAATGTTCTCGTCGGGCTTATAATTCTTATATAATATCCTAAGCAAACCCGGCAATACAATTAATAACAACGGCAGGGCAATGATGAAACCACCAATCACCGCAATGGCCAATGGCTGGTGTAACTGTGCTCCTGTACCGATTCCCAATGCCAATGGTAACAATGCGATAATGGCACCCAGGGCTGTCATCAGCTTTGGGCGCAACCTGGTAGAGATGGCATAGATAATGGATTCATCTACCGTTTTTTCATGCAATGATTCTTTGAATTGCAGGAAGGTAAATATCGCATTCTCACCAATGATGCCTACAATCATAATCAGGCCGGTATAACTGCCTACATTCAAAGCGGTGTGGGTGAGGTACAATGCAATATAGCTTCCCGAAATACCCAGTACCGCAATCAGTAAAATAGCGAATGCAATTTTAAAATCTTTAAACAAAAAAAGGATCACGCCAAAAACCAGTAAGCTGGATACAATCAGTATCACCAGCAATTCTTTGAATGATTGTTGCTGTTCGGCATAAGCGCCACCATATTCAATGTGGTAGCCCTGCGGTAAGGTGATGCGTGAGTTGATCGCTGACTGGATGTCTCTTATAACACTACCCAGGTCACGGTTTTCTAACCTTGCAGTAATAACACCCATCGACTGCAGGTTCTGTCTTTCTATCTCCGCATCACCCGCATTTATTTTTACACTTGCCAGTTCGGTAATGGGTTTTAATTTTCCATTGGGTAAAAAAATGGGGAGCCGGTTTAAATCAGCCACGCTCAATTTTCTGCTGCCCGGGTACACGATACGGATATTATTAACCTGTTCCTTTTCAAATATATTGCCGGTAATATTTCCCTCCAGCGATGTTTGTAATTGATATTGCAGGTTGGCGGCCGTAATTCCAAACTGAGCCAGCCTTGAATAATCGGGTTCAATAGTGACCGATGGCCCGGCAATGACAATCCCGTCAAACACATCGGCTGTGCCTTTTACATTGCTTACCAATTCGCCAATCTGCCTGGACAGCTCATGCAATTTATCTTTATCATCGCCAAATATTTTTACTTCCACCGGTTGTACCGAACTCATCAGGTCGCCCAGCATATCGCCAATCACCTGGCCAAAATCTATACGCAGGGCCGGTTGGGTAGATTCTATTTTTACCCTGATGTCATTAATCACTTCTTCTGTGCTGCGGGATCTTTTTGTTTTTAGCTGTATCAGGTAATCACCCGTATTCGGCTCTGTAATAAAGAACCCCATTTGTGTGCCGGTACGCCTGCTGTAAGCTTCCACTTCAGGTACTGTGGCAATTATTTTCTCTGCTTCTCTCAGCATCCAGTCCGTTTCATCCAACGAGGTGCCGGGTGGCGATGCATAATCCAACACAATGCTTCCTTCATCCATCTCCGGTAAAAAGCCGGTCTCTAATTGGGGAACAATAAACCAGGTCAGGAAGGCTAGTACACCGATAATAATAAAACTGATATAGGGCCTGTGTATAAAAAATGAAACCCATCGCTGGCTTTTTACCGTGGTCTCTTTCTTCTTTATTTTATCCGGAATGTCTCTTTTCTTTTTACTCAATAATAAATAAACCACCGGCAAACCGATCCAGGTTACAAAGAACGAACAGACCAGGGTGATGATCATCGTATCCGTCATTACTTTAAAATAAGCGCCCGTAACACCACTCATTAAAACAAACGGAACAACATCAATTTTGAAGAGAAATTGAAGCGGTAATTAACATGGTACCCACTGCCCGCAGCCTTGAAAGTAAAGCCCTATACGATCGCTTCGGTTTTTAAATGCACCATACTGTATCTGTATTGATTTCTTAACCCGGAATTCTTTTGAAAAGTTGGCATTTACTTAGAATAATTATGCACCGGAGAAATTATTCATGCGATGCATCCAAAACGGCCGGCAACCTTTCATCATATAATTCTATCGCATCCCTGCATTTGCAACAAATCATTATCAATGTTCAAAATTGGTGACTTTGGCTATGAAAATATTTATTATTTTGGTGTTGTAAATCATCTTGACTAAACGACGTTTTATGCAGCCAGAAAATAATAGCATGGGCCCCAACCCATTTACCATCTTTCCGCTGGTTGGTTACGAACGGCTTTGTTTTCTTAAAAGCATTATTACCAACCCCAACATAGCAATAGGTGATTATACCTATTACGATGATTTTGACAGCGTGTATAATTTTGAAAAAAATGTAAAGTATCATTTTGATTTTGTTGGCGATAAATTAATCATCGGGAAATTCTGTATGATTGCTTCAGGGGTGGAATTTATAATGAATGGGGCCAATCATTTAACAGCCGCTATTTCATCTTATCCCTTTGCTGTATTTGGCAATGGATGGCAACATGCCATGGATGGAAAATCATATCCTTCAAAAGGGGATACTGTAATTGGCAATGATGTTTGGATAGGTTATGGAGCTACGATCATGCCAGGTGTAAATATTGGTGACGGAGCAATCATTGCTTCAAAATCTGTGGTAACAAAAGAAGTTGCTCCTTATTCTATTGTTGGCGGTAATCCTGCCGTTTTGATCCGAAAGCGTTTTGACGACCAAACCATTGAAAAATTGTTACGCCTGAATTGGTGGGATTGGGACATTGTAAAAATTACGAATAATGTACATTTATTAACCGGTAATGAAGTGGCCAGTCTTTCACAGGAAGATTAAATTTACCTGGTGAAGGCAAAAGCCAGGCTATTTTTTTGATGTAAGTCCTGGGGGAAAAATTGGTTGTTTAATAATTCTTTGTTTACTCAATTTTAATTGTACGATCTTTTTAGTGAATTACCTTTAAAATTATATTATGACACTCGAACACGTAGCAATCTGGACCAATCGCCTTGAGCAAATGAAAGACTTTTATTTTACTTATTTTGATGGTATTCCCAATGAAAAATACATTAATGAGCAAAATAAATTTGAAAGCTATTTTTTAACCTTTGCGTCCGGTGCCAGGCTTGAAATTATGCAGAAACCTGCGATACCTCCTAACCTGAATGATACTGTCAATGCCCAACACCTGGGGATTATTCATTTGGCTTTCGGCGTTGATAGTCCGGAAGAGGTAGACCAAAAGGCAAAACAATTGCAAAAGGATGGGTTTCCTGTTTTAAGGGGGCCAAGAAAAACAGGAGACGGCTATTATGAATTTGAAACACTGGACCCTGACAATAACCGGCTGGAAGTAACAACAAAGCAATCATCCTGATTAAGAAACAATAGTATTTCAAATGGACGAAGTGTTGCCGGATTAAATAAACAAGATCAGTCATGAAAGAATTCTTTAAAGAAATATTTGAGTACCACAATCATTTTAACCGGTTATTGACAGAGCAGTTGGCATTGCATGAAAAAGCCCTTCCACAAAGAACCTATCCCTTGTTTTTACATGTATTAAATGCCAGCCAGGTATGGAATTCGAGGATACTGGCAACCCGGCCGTTGGGAGTTCATGAGTTGCATACCTATAACGACTGCATGCAGGTGAATAACGATATTTTGAAGGGCGTATTGGAGATTGTGGAACACCGCGATTTGATGGAATCTATTGCGTATGTAAACACAGCAGGTAAGGCATTTTCCAATAGCATCCGCGATATTTTATTTCATTCTGCCAATCATGCTACGCATCATAAGGGACAGATTATTTCAGATTTCCGGTTGTCGGGCATTGAACCATTGGTTACCGATTACATATTTTATAAGCGGGTACAAGGTTTAAACAGTTAAATTAATTTTTTCCGTTTCTTAACAGCATACCGTTATATGCAATGAAGTAGAACTTTTCCTACATTTAAAAGGCAGGTCTTCTAAATCTAATTGAATAGTAAATCAGATATTTGTTATTCGAAAAACCCCGGGAAAATCTAACCTATGAACAACCAACCTATCCGCCTTATGGCCGGTATTGTATTAAACAATAACGGGAGCATTACGGCTGGTTGTGCAATTCATCAGCTATTTTCATCTTTGTTTTTTACTACCTGCGCATTACGGCAGTTATTGGCCTGGCGTAGCCTTACACAGTTATTTTATTTCAATTACATACTATATTTCAATAATCAGCGTATTAGCTATTACATGAGCACTAAGGAGCAGCCGGTAATAACAGGGGACTTTTTTAGCGAACATTCAATGAAACGTCAGTAAAAATCCGGAAACCTAAAGACAGGCTATGAAAATAGAAAATATTATAGAAGATATCCAGCGGGATATAATAGAATTGAAAAATATGCTGGAAGAACAATTCAGGAAGGAGAATCCCGAACTTAGTTTTTCTGTAAATGTACCGGGAATAGAAGAATTGTCAACAATAAAATTAATCACATTATCCATTACAGATGGCAATGCCATTTATCATTTAAGTGCCCATATACATACGCATAACGGTAACAGGGTATTTGAAAATGAAGCCAACATAATGGTTAACAACCAGGTAATCCAGAATGGTTCCCGTCATTCTTACCAGGATAACTTTGTTGATTTGCTGCGGGATATCATTAAAAAGAAGAAGACAAGGATGAAGGCAGGCAATAAACAAAGCAATCTTTTTAACGACCTGCGCCATTATGCCAATACTGCTTAAAAGAATTTCAAATCGCTGATATACTGTTTAAACCGGATTTTTTTATTTTTACCGGATTGCATTTTCCTTTACCTGTTGCTACACAGAAAACTCAGGCCTGATAATTTTATCCGCAATAATTATTATTGCCGGCATCGGGAATGCAGTAACTTTAATTCAGGCAATACCTCTTATAAAACGGGTGCAATAAAGCAACTAATTTCCCGTCAAGGGGCTGCCGGTTAATTTAGCGGGTCGCCTTTAGAGGGGATAAAAAATCCGGCTTATTACAGGCAGTTGCTGATACCTGAATTTAAATACGATACATTTTGGAGTTAGCGGGTTACATGGCATCACTTATTATCGGGATATCGCTTGGCCTTATTGGGGGCGGAGGTTCCATCTTGACTGTTCCGGTAATGGTGTACCTGTTTCATGTTCAGCCCTTACTGGCTACTTCTTATTCCTTATTTGTGGTGGGGGTTACCAGCCTTTTTGGTGCGGCTAATAATTATAAGCGGGGTTTTGTAAATATTAACACTGCGCTGTTATTTGGTGCAGCCTCTATCGCTACCGTTTTTTTAACCAGGAAACTGATTATACCCGCTATTAAGGATATTACGGTATCAGTTGCCGGGCTTACCATTACCGAACCCATGTTTACCATGGTATTATTTGCCCTGCTGATGATGGCGGCGGGAATATCAATGATTAGAACCAGTAAACGCCGTGTGCCTGAAATCCCGTCTTCCAAAAATATTAATCTCTCTCAGTTGTTATTGTATGGTATTGGCATTGGCGTGGTGACTGGTTTACTGGGTGCCGGTGGCGGATTCCTGCTTATTCCTACGTTGGTAATGGTAGTTGGCCTGCCTATGAAAGAAGCGGTAGGCACCTCCCTGCTCATCATTGCCCTTAATTCTTTAATTGGGTTTACCGGCGATCTCGGACATTTTAACATTGACTGGAAATTGTTATTACCGGTAACAGCCATTGCCATTTCGGGGATATTCATTGGTGGTGCAATGGCAAAGAAAATTCCATCGGAAAAATTGAAAAAGGGCTTTGGCTGGTTTGTATTGGTGATGGGGATTTACATTCTTTTAAAGGAAGTGTTTTTTAAGCGTTGAGAAAGATGGGCTTTGCGGGAACTAACGTTGGGATGACGTTCAATTTGTCATAGCCTAAAAATCCGGAACAGGGATTGAATCAAAATGGTAGCCGCTGACCGCGGGCACAGTAGTTGTAATAAACAATTAGTCATTCCCACATAAAACCCGGGATATCGCCATTTAAAATTAAATATCATGTCTGCAACCAATCAATCATTCAGGGAAGTGATCAATAGCGAAAAACCGGTATTGGTAGATTTTTCAGCCGAATGGTGTGGCCCCTGTAAAATGATGGCGCCAATATTAAAAGAATTGAAAGACTCGATGAAAGATGCCGTTACCATCATCAAAATTGATGTGGATAAAAATCCGCAGGCAGCACAGGCTTACCAGGTGCAGGGGGTACCTACCTTAATACTCTTTCAAAAAGGGGTGATTAAGTGGAGGCAATCCGGAGTAGTACCGGCAAAGCAGTTAGCGCAAATCATCCATGCAAATTGTGGGTAACATTTTACAGCAGCGTCTTTTATTATTATTGGGGCGCAATTCAATTTTCTGCATATTAACCGGTGCTGGCCCGTGGTTAGTATCTTTGTAATTCAAAAATTTATATTGCATGATAGAGATTTTAAAACAACCCTGGCCATGGTATGCAGGTGGTATAATCATTGGGTTAATTGTGCCCGCCTTATTAATTTTGGGAAATAAGCATTTTGGCATATCCTCTAACATGCGCCATATCTGTGCAGCCTGCTTTCCGGCAAACATTCCATATTTTAAATACAACTGGAAGAAGGAGATGTGGAACTTTTTTTTCGTGGCAGGAATACTGCTGGGTTCATTTTTAGCAGCCTGGTTTTTACAAAATCCAAGAGCAGTAGTGGTGGATGCAAAATTAGCCGGTGAATTGGCGGGATACGGCATTACGGATTATAGCGGGATGGTACCCCGGCAGCTTTTTTCATTCGAATCTTTATTTACGGTAAGGGGGTTCATTATGATGGTAGCCGGTGGTTTTCTGGTTGGCTTTGGTACCCGTTATGCAGGTGGTTGTACCAGTGGCCATTCCATCATGGGACTTAGTAATTTGCAATGGCCCTCACTGGTAGCAACTGTTTGTTTTATGGCCGGCGGTTTTATTATGACCAACCTGTTGCTGCCCGTTATCCTGCGCCTGTAAAGTATAAATATGGAATCATTCATTGCTGGATTAAAACAGCTATAACAATTTTAAAAAAGGCAATATGCAAGTGCAAAAAGAAATCAAAGGAGAATTTAAAAAGCTTTCACCGGTTGGCGATGATATGGATTTTGAAGTGCGTTCGCTGGATGCCATGTGCATTAATGAGTCGCAGCAGCAGCACCCCTGGTGGTATAATTTTAAATACCTGGCGGTAGGTATCCTGTTTGGTATCGTGTTTGTGAAAACCGAGATCATTTCCTGGTTCAGAATACAGGAGATGTTCCGGTTACAAAGCTTTCACATGTATGGCGTAATTGGTACAGCTGTAGTGACCGGGATGATTTCTGTATGGCTCATAAAAAAATATAAGGTCAAAACAATACATGGGGAGCCGATAGAATTTCATCCAAAAAAATTCAGCAAGGGACAGGTGTATGGCGGTTTATTGTTTGGTATGGGCTGGGCTTTAACCGGTGCATGCCCGGGGCCGTTGTTTGCATTAATTGGTACCGGTGCGCTGGTTGTGCTGGTGGTGCTTATCAGCGCTATCGCAGGCACCTGGGTGTATGGCTATTACAGGGACCGCCTTCCTCATTAATCTCCGGCCAATACGGTAAATAAGATGGGGTTGTTGCAGTACAGAATGTATTGTTAATAAAAGCAGAATAAAAAATTAAGCCCCGATGATACCCTGTACCTTTGCATGGTCAATCAAAATAATTGATTCAAAAAACAAAAAGAATGAAAACTAATATTCAGTCAATTGGCTTTACAGCAAGTGAAGCGCTTACCGCATTTGTAAATGAAAAAACGGCGAAACTTAGCCTGTATCTTGAAAATATTATCAGCAGCGAAGTTGCACTCAGTACGGACAAATCATCCACCAACGAAAATAAAGTATGTAATATAAGGCTCGTGATACCAGGTAACGACCTGATGGCGAGTGCACAATGTAAAACATTTGAAGAGGCAGTTGCTCAATCTGCTGATGCCCTGGTTAAACAAATTGAAAAATATAAGACAAAGGCATTTGATAAAAGAAGTCATGAAGGGCTGGTTGAACAGGAAGGCTAGTTTAAGTTTCACCTGGTTTTATGTAAGTATGTTTTGTGAAAATTATATTTTGGTTAGCAAATGATCCCTTTAAACGATTTATTGCCGATTATGCGCCAGTTTTACTAAATTTACAATCATTAATGTACGTATGTAATTGATAAGCCATATTAACGATTTCAGAAAATAAGTTACAAGGCGGACAAAATATTTGTCCGCTTTTTTTATAATTTTTTTTATGGACACAGAAATATTAGCCAGGGTACAATTTGCGTTTACGATCGCCTTTCATTACATCTATCCGCCCATGAGTATCGGGTTAGGATTGATATTGGTAATTATGGAGGGGCTTTATCTTAAAACGGGTAATATCATTTACGAACAGATGACCCGTTTCTGGATCAGGATTTTTGCCCTGATTTTTGGGATTGGAGTCGCTACGGGAATTATCATGGAATTTGAGTTTGGTACCAACTGGGCTACTTATTCAAAATATGTAGGGGATATTTTTGGAAGTGCATTGGCGGCAGAAGGCATTTTTGCATTCGCCCTCGAATCCGGTTTCCTGGGTATTTTGTTATTTGGCTGGAACAGGGTTAGTCCACGGGTTCACTTTTTTTCTACGATCATGGTTTTTTTAGGATCTGCCTTTTCCGCAGTATGGATTGTGGTGGCCAACAGCTGGCAGCAAACACCGGCCGGTTTTCATATAGTAGGCGAGGGGTTAAATGCAAGAGCGGAAGTGACCGATTTTTGGACCATGGTTTTTAACCCATCCAGTGTAGAGCGGTTAACGCATGTATGGATCGGGGCTATCCTGGCCGGAGCATTCCTGGTGCTGAGTGTAAATGCATACTATATAAAAAAGAAAAAATTTTTGGAAATAGCCAGGCCCGGGTTTAAGATTGCATTGGCAGTGGCCACTTTTTTTTCATTGGCACAGTTATTTGCCGGCAGTAAAAGTGCTGAGGGAGTGGCGGTTAACCAGCCCGCCAAATTAGCTACACTGGAGGGCCATTATGATAGCAGCGCAGTGGCCGATATGTATTTGTTTGGCTGGGTAAATCAAAAAGAGCAAAAAGTATCCGGGTTAAAAATTCCGGCAGGACTTACCTTTTTATTGCATAAGGATTTTAAAACACCCGTAACTGGTTTAAACGCTTTTAAACAAGATGAGCGCCCCGTTCAGGTAAATGCTGTTTTCCAGGTGTATCACATCATGGTTGCAATCGGTATGTTATTGATTGCTTTAACCCTGTTTGCTTCTTACAAATGGTGGAAGGGGAAATTATTTGAAACAAAATGGCTGATGACCGTTTTTGTATGGTCGGTATTATTGCCTCAAATTGCCAACCAGGCAGGTTGGTTTGCAGCCGAAATGGGACGACAGCCCTGGGTCGTTTACGGCTTGTTAAAAACATCTAATGCTTTGTCAAAAACAGTGTCGGCCAACCAGATTATTTTTTCGCTGGTGTTGTTTACGTTGGTATACGCTACCTTACTGGTACTTTTTCTTTACCTGCTTAATAAGAAAATAAAGCATGGCCCCGTTGAGTATGAAAAGGATGAATTTGAAGAAGGTACCCGCAGAGACAATCCTTTATTAAGCCATTAAATTATAACCATGGAAACTTTATTAGGTGTAGAGTACAATGTTTGGTGGTTCCTGGTTTTTGGAGCCGTTATCAGTGGGTATGCCATTTTAGACGGATTTGACCTGGGAGCAGGCGCATTGCATTTACTGCTAAAAAAAGAAACCAGCAGGCGCATTGCATTGAATGCAATTGGGCCGGTATGGGATGGTAATGAGGTATGGCTGGTGATTGGAGGAGGCGTGCTGTTTGCTGGTTTTCCGGTGGCTTATGCAGCCATTTTTTCCGCTTTTTATGTTCCCTTTATGATTTTTTTGGTGGGGTTGATATGGAGGGCGGTGGCTATTGAATTCAGGAGTAAGGAACCCGGTACTGGCTGGCGGTTTACCTGGGATGTAGTATACTCCTTTTCCTGTATTGTAATTGCCTTGTCACTGGGCTTAATGCTGGGGAATGTGGCATTGGGCATTCCGTTAAATGAGCAGCATGAATTTGCAGGCGACTGGCTCTCCTTTTTTAATCCATTCAGTATTATGATTGCCATTACTACGCTTGCGTTGTTTATGATGCATGGCGCTATTTTCCTGGCAATGAAAACCGAAAACCGCCTGTATGTAAAACTGAATATCCTGGCGAAAAATTTCGCGATCTTCTTCCTGGTTTCCCTTGGGGTATCCACGTTGTACACACTGCTGTATATTCCACACCTGAGCGACCGGATACGCAGCAACCCTTCTTATTTCATATTGCCTTTAATTATGTTTTTGGCCATTGCCAATATACCGAGACTATTAAAAAAAGCGAAATTCAGGTATGCATTTATTTGCTCCGCTATTACTATCGCTGCGCTGCTGGCTACGGTTTCGCTGGAAGTATTTCCCTACCTCTTATTAGCCACCAACGATGTGCGCAACAGCATCACCATCAATAACGCAGCGTCTTCACTTAAAACAATGAAGACATTACTGATCATTGCAGCAATAGGTACGCCATTGGTAGCCTTGTACACCACTTTTGTTTTCTGGACTTTTAAGGGAAAGGTGAAGCTGGATGAGATGAGTTATTAGTGTTAAGTTAGCTGCAGGCATGGGGCGGTTCAATAATTTTAACGAACGTTCGAAGATTAGTATATTTGTCTAACACAAAAGTATGCAGATTAAAAAGTTAAATATAAAATCGTATAGACATCTGGAAAATATCAGCTTTGATTTCACTTATCCAATCGGGCACATAAATGCCGGAAAACCTTTGGAAAAAATTTGTCTGATTGGCCAAAGTGCAACGGGGAAGACAAGTTTATTGGAGTTAATAAAGGATACCTTTTTGAAACTAGAGACTACACAGGTACTCAATAGTACCCATTTGTTTAATCACTTTCGTCTAAATTTTAAGGGAGAAATTGAATACCTGTACAAAAATGAATCTCTATTAATTGAAGAAAACAGAATAATACAAAATGGAAAAGAGTATACAAATATCGAATCAGGCGGAGGTAGTGTAGGCAGACTTATTAATGATGGATTAAGATTATTATATTTTAGTTCTGATTTAATTTCAAAAGAAACCATCGAACTTTTTAATCAAAATCCTATTACTATTAACAACTTAACTGATGAGAAATCCGAGTGGGCTAATAAAAATATTAACCTCTCCAATTACATTTATGAATTCAAGCAAGAGATAAATAAAGGGATTTGGTTTTCCCTATTATCGGAAATACTAGATTACAGAAAGCGATTTACCCAAATGGCCTCGGAATTAATAAATAAAGGTGCTATTGGGGATTTAAATAAGCTAAATAAGCAATATGCAAAATGGGCAGAAGTTAACGAAAATCCGCTTATCAAATTTGCGAATTATTTTGATCCAATATTAAAAAAATTAAATTTAGAAATTGATTTGGTTAACACTGAGTATCCAATTCCAATCAGGTCACAAATTAATGACGACGTAATTCCTATTTCGAGCTTAAGCACTGGAACAAAGGGTTTATTACTTTCAATGTTCCCTTTATTTGAGTTAGACACAGCTGATTCAATTATCCTAATAGATGAGCCGGAAAGATCGCTTTTTCCTGATATGCAAATTGATCTGATAAAACATTATAAAAAAATAGCGCCTTATTCGCAGTTAATAATAGCAACCCATTCACCGTTTATAGCAGCGGCATTCGAGCCAGAAGAAAGATTTATTTTGAATTTCGATAAAGACGGCAAAGTAGCCATTCGTCGAGGTATATCTCCTATTGGCGATGACCCCAATGATATATTAATGAATGACTTCAATGTCGACTACTATAATGAGTTTGGGAAAAAAGCCTATCAAGATTATTTAGATTTAAAAAGGAAAGTTGCCGAAGAACCGGAAATTGAAAAGAAAAAAGAATTAGTAGTTGAATTGGCTGAATTAGGCGACAAATATAATTTTTAATGAGAAAAGCTTTTAAAGGCGAAGAATCAATAATTCTAACAGAACATTTAAAATATATTGCTAACGACTCGACAAACAATAACAGAATTGCGACAATATTATTCAAAGAACAAAAGGGATTTTGTTCATATACTGATGAATATCTCAGCAGAACTGATGCCAAGGACATAGAACATTTCAATCCCACTTTAAAGGGTACGGACGAAGATAATTACCTCAATTGGTTTTTGGTGAAGCGTCAGTGGAATAGCGAAAAAAGTACTAAATGGAGAAAATTCCAACCCGTTCTCCATCCAACAGCCCCTGATTTTGAACAAAGAATAATGTACTTAGATGGGGATTATTTTGCCACCTCGGAAACTGATGCCGAAGCAACAAATCTCATCAAGCTATTAAAATTAGATGATCCTGCTCTCGCTGAAAAAAGGAAAAAATATATATCAAGAAAACGTAAGGAAATTGAGGCTTTTCAAGAAGATTCATATAATTTCTTTTTAAATTTATTAAACGATGACTACTGCCACTTATCGTACTTGCGAGCTATAAAAGAGGAATTTGGAATAGATCTTTGGCCCATTTTGATATAAACACATTATTAGCATAAAGCCTGAAAGTGACAACGACAAAGCATAGGCAACATACGGGGCTTGAAAATCTAACTTCAAATGTAATTCAATATCAGCTTTGATTTGTGGCATCACCTCCAGGGCAGACGCATTAAAAAAATCATACAGAATTTGTGAGAATGGCCACGAGGTAGTCATTATTCCATCCTGCATTTTTTCTTTTTGTTTTCATGCTTACCTTTCTTGCACCTCTTTTGTCCTTAAATTGGTATAAAAGA
>JANPIJ010000466.1:0-52254 GCA_031424955.1 Ferruginibacter sp.
CAACATAATATTTATTCAGCTTAACACTGTACAGAATATAGCAGCAACATAACATTATTGGGTAAAAATTAATCGTGAAAAGATGACGAAATACATCCAATAAAAAGAGGTTGCTCAAATTTTGAGACAACCTCTACGTGACCTGGATTGGATTCGAACCAATGACCCTCAGCTTAGAAGGCTGATGCTCTATCCAGCTGAGCTACCAAGTCTTCCATTTTTTTGCAAATATAGGGTAATTGGATTATCGAATGAATACGGCCCAAACTAATTTGCTCCAAAACTATTTCTGTTTCGACTATTTTATTGCAATAAAACGAATTAAAGAAAGTGGATAATCATCCGGCAACGTCATTAACACATTAGCACATTATCCAATTAGCTAATTATTGATCTATCGATCCCAACACTTTCTTCATAAAACTGTTGCAGGCATCTTTTTCCGGCATGCCTTCGGCTATCAACTGGTGTACTTCCAAAGCGCCACACAGATTGGAGATTAACTCCCCAATCACATCCAGCTCGGGGTCTTTTAAGGAAGGAGCTTCTGATAAATTCTCCAGCACGCTGATGGCAGTATTGATCTGCTCAGCGGTGGCCGTACGTTGAATATGTCTAATTACTGGTAATTTCATTGAAAAGGGTTTTTAGGATTTCTTCTTTATTGGTTTGTACCTGGTTTACTAATGCACCACTTTTAAATCCGGCGAAAGTAGGCAGGTTACTTACATTAGCCAGTTTCCTGCTGTTAGGAAACTTCTCTGCATCTACTAACACAAACGTAATGGATTCATTCTCTGTTGACATTCTTTTAAACTTTGGCTTCATCAGGCGGCAGTTGCCACACCAGCCCGCAGAATACTGTACCAGTACAGTATCATTGCCGGCAATAACGGTTTCGAGGTTGTCTTCCTGTAATTCTATTAACATGATCTAATTTTTAAATGAAGCAGGCGACCGAAATCGCCTGCAGGTAATTTAGTTGGTTGAAAAATATTCTGTAGCGCCCTTATTGGTAGCTACCATCGCGTCTTTTCCTTCTTCCCAGTTGGCAGGACATACTTCACCATATTTTTCTACATGCAACTGTGCATCTATCAGGCGAATGTACTCGTCTATGTTACGGCCCAGCGGAAAATCGTTGATAGATTCGTGGCGTACAATGCCTTCCTTGTCAATCAAAAAAGTACCCCGGTAAGCAATGGGCGCACCGTTAAACGACCAGCTTTTGGCATCATTGTTATACACATACTCACCGCCCAACACACCATAATTCAATGAAATAACTTTTGAATGATCTGCAACGATCGGGAATGTAACGCCCTGGATGCCTGCACTATCTTTCGGCGTATTTAACCAGGCCAAATGCGTTTCTTCTGAATCGGTGGAGCAACCCACTACAATAGTGTCTCTTTTCTCAAATTCAGCCAGCTTTTCCTGGAAGGCATGAATTTCTGTGGGGCATACGAATGTAAAATCCTTTGGATAAAAGAAAAACAATACATTCTTCTTTCCCAGGTATTGATCCAAACCGAAATTATCAACTATTTCCTCTCCGTTTATTACCGCTCCCACCGTAAAATGTGGGGCTTTTTTTCCTACTAATGTCATAATTTTTAAATTTTGCGCAAAGGTAAGGCAGGAATATTTGTTTAACCAGTTAATGTAAAAGATTTGACAAGGAAATGATAAATGTCTGATGTCGTATGTCTGATGTCTGATTTGGGGGAGCGTGCTAATTACAACATTTTAGAAATGTCTGATGCCCGCCCGGATGAATTCGGTCGGACGGGTCTGATTGATGTCTGATTTGGGGAAGCGTGCTAATCGCAACATTTTAGAAGTTGCAGTAAATTGCTTTTGAATATCATATCGATTTGATAAATCGCCTGGAGAAAATAAAGTGCGGTGAAATAGTATTTGACATCCAGCGCTTATGAATAAAATAAAACGGGCTACCATTAAGGTATCCCGTTTAAAAAACTTATCTATTATTAAAACCGCAGAATGCAGTTAATTGAAAAACTCTATAAAATCAGACATCAGCAAATCAGACCCGTCCGACCGAATTCATCCGGGCGGGCATCAGACATTCACCCCATCTTCTCTTCCAGTTCCATCACTTTTTCAAATACCACTTCGTACTCTTTATTCAATGCGGTCAATTCGTTTGTTACCTTTTTATAAGCAGTTTCCGTTTGATGAAATTTATCCTTATTGGCGTAATTATCAGGCGAAGCCATCTGGGCTTCCAGGCTCAATTTTTCTTTATTTAACTGTGCCAGCTTTTCTTCTATCTGCTGAAAGCGGTTTTTATTTTTCTGGTATTCTTTTTTTATTTCCTTGTCAACCGGGCTACGGTGATTGTTAACTGCTACCGGTTCTGGTGCCAATTCCTTTTTTGCAGGCGCCACTTTCGTGTTTTTTTGCTCAGCATTTTTTGTTGCCGGTTCCACATTCTTCCCTTTTACCTCCGCAAGCTTAGCGGCCGCCAACCTTCTTTCTTTCCAGTCTTCCCACTCAGCATAGCTGCCTTTAAATTCTACAATTTTATGGTCTTCTATCTCCCATATTTTATTGGCAATCTTACTAACGAAATGCCTGTCGTGACTCACAAATACAATACTTCCTTCATAATTATTCAATGCCCCAATCAACAGATCAACCGAATGAATGTCCAGGTGATTGGTAGGTTCATCCAGCATTAAAAAATTGGCCTTACTTACAATTGTTTTTGCCAGGGCAACCCTTGCTTTTTCGCCACCACTTAATACTTTAATTTTTTTATCTACATCATCGCCGCTAAATAAAAAACATCCCAGCAGGCTTCTTAATTCAAGGTCTGTTTTTCCACTGCGGCTTTCTTTCATTTCGTCCAGCACATTGTTTTCAATGTTCAATGCTTCCAACTGGTGCTGCGCATAAAAAGATTCTTCTACATTATGGCCCCACACCCTGTCACCGGTAAATTCTTCGTTGCCCACAATCACCCTTAATAAAGTTGATTTACCCTTTCCGTTTGCACCGATCAATGCGATCTTATCGCCCCGGTCAATCTCTGCGCCGGTATCTTCCATAATCACCAGGTCACCAAACTTTTTAGTTACATGTTTCAAGGTACACAACACCCTTCCAGGCTGCTTATCGATAGAAAAGTTAATGCGCATATTCGGCCTTTCAATTTCCACATTTTCTATCCGGTCTAATTTCTCCAGGCGCTTTACAATACTCTGTGCTGCAGCGGCCTTGCTGGCTTTTGCTTTAAAGCGTTCCACAAATCGCTCATTCTGGCGGATATAATCCTGCTGGTTTTCGTAAGCCTTTTGCTGAATATCAACCCTGAGCGCCTTTTCCGTTTCGTAATAAGAATAGTTACCTGTATAAAAATGAAGTTTCTGCTGGTACAATTCCACTACCTTATTTACCATGCGGTCCAAAAAATAACGATCATGGCTTACCATCACCACAGCGCCCTGGTAGTTTTTCAGATATTTTTCGAGCCACTCAATACTGGGTAAATCAAGGTGATTCGTAGGTTCATCCAACAGCAATACATCGGGTGCCATCAAAATCATTTTTGCCAGCAATACCCTCATGCGCCAGCCACCACTAAATAATTTATACGGCTTGTGCAGGTTTTCATTGCTAAAACCCAGGCCCTGTAAAATCTCCTCTGTTTTATGATGAATATCGTAACCGCCCAAAATTTCCAGTTCATGCAATTTCTCACTATAATCATGCGCCAGGCTTTCATCGCCGGTTCTTTCCAGTTCATGCCCGATGGCTTCTATTTCCTTTTCCAGTTGCTTTACCCTTTCAAAAGCGCCCATGGCCACTTCTAAAATAGAATCCTCGGTGTCAAAGCTTAGCAGGTCCTGGTGCAGGAACCCGATGGTGGTTTCCCTTCCCTGTTCAACGGTTCCTTTGCTGGGCAGGTATTGCCTGGTGAGTACTTTTAATAAGGTAGATTTACCGGTACCGTTATATCCAATTAAGGCAATCCTTTCGTTGGGTTGTATATGCCAGGTGGCATCTTCCACAATGGTACGGGCTCCAAACTCAAATGTCACATTCTGTAATCCTAAAAGCATGATTTGTTTTATTTTCTAAAGCTAAATACTGATATATTTTGCAAAAGTAAGTTATTTACCCCTATCGGCTGAAGGGAACCAAAAGCCGGTACAGTCAGGAAGGTTTGCTGATTGTGTTGTCCATTATTGCAAACACTCCCGGCAAAATGAATATTTTAAAGGCGGTTGGCTTTTTTAACGCATTGTTAGGGTTTAAACTATTTACATGATTGTTTGTTAAACAGTAACTTTGGCAAAATTTTAAAAAATGAAGAAAGTAATGTTATTGGTGGTGCTATTATTAGTAGCTTTTTGCGCATATTGGTTCTTAATAAGGGGGAAATCTGGCCGGGTGCAGGAAGTGAAAGCAGAAGCCCTGCTTGCAAGAAAACATTCCGCCTCATTTAACAATGGAATAGATAGCTTACTGGTGGCCTATTTCAGCATGAAAGATGAATTTGTAAATGCAGATACCAATACCGCAAAAATGGCGTGTGCCCAACTGGTTGCATTAGCTGACAGTGGCAGGTTATCTGAATTAAAAAGTGATACGGGCGGAATTTACGAAAGTGCCATGATGCAGTTGAGTGATGTAAAACTAAACGCCGAAAGCCTTTTAAAGCAGACTGATTTGACAGAAATGAGACAGGATTTTAGAATGATTGGTGAAAGTATTTACCCGTTGCTGAAAACCATTCACTATGATGGTAATACTTTGTACTGGCAAAACTGCCCGATGGCATTTGGAGAAGACAAGGGAGCCAACTGGATTAGCAACACAGCGGAAATCATTAACCCATACCTCGGAAAAAACCACCCGGAATTTAAGGGCACCATGTTGCATTGCGGAGAAGTGAAGGATAGTATTAAAGCGCAGTAGACGGTGGAAGGTTAAAGGTGGAAGGTTGGAGGTTGATGGTTGATAGTTGGTGGTTGAAGGTTGGTGGTTTTTGGGCTTATTCGTGCTTGTAGCGACTTTCCTATTTCAGTTGAAATGCCAGGGATTTATTATTCATCATTTAATATTTATTGCTGGCAACGCGGTATTGATGAATAACGATTTTTCATTATTAAATCGTTATTCATTATTCATCACTCATCACTCATTATTCATCGCTCATTTTAATCTAACCAGGCTAACTATACGGGAATTCCTGGATACTTCTATAATAATGACAAACAAATACTTTTTAATCGTACTCCTCTTATTACCTTCTTTGTTATTTGCGCAAAAGAAATTTACCGTAAGCGGGTATATAAAAGATGGCCAAAATGGTGAAACCCTGATCGGTGCCAGCATTAATGTAAAAGATAAAACCAAGGGCATCAGCAGTAATCAATATGGTTTTTACTCCCTTACGCTTACCGAAGGAGTCTACGAACTGGTTGGTTCTTATGTGGGTTTTCAGCCCCTGACCATCTCCATCAAACTGGATTCTGATCAACAACTAAATTTTGACCTGGCACCCCGTTCTTCCCTTGCAGAAGTGATTGTAATGTCGAAAAAAAGAGATGCCAATGTAAAGAACCCACAAATGGGAAAATTTGTTTTACCCATTGAACAAATAAAGGCCATACCCGCTTTTTTAGGCGAGGTAGATTTATTGAAGACGGTGCAGTTGCTGCCGGGTGTACGCAATGCAGGTGAAGGCAGCGCAGGCATTTATGTACGTGGCGGTGGACCTGATCAAAACCTGATTATGCTGGATGATGCCATTGTGTACAATACCGGCCACTTATTTGGTTTCTTTTCCATATTCAATTCGGATGCCATCAAAAATGTTTCTTTAATCAAGGGGGGAATGCCTGCTCAATATGGCGGCCGTTTATCCAGTGTACTCGATGTGGCCATGAAGGAAGGGAATGATAAAAAATTCCAGGTAGAAGGCGGGATTGGATTAATTGCTTCCAGGGTTTCCATACAGGGGCCCATCAAAAAAAACAAAGCATCTTTCATCATTTCTGCCCGCCGTACCTACATCGATGCGTTAACCAAACCCTTCATAAAAAAAACAAGCCAGTTCTCGGGTTCCGGCTATTATTTTTATGATTTGAATGCGAAAGTGAATTATAAATTTTCCGAAAAAGACCGCCTGTATTTAAGTGGTTATTTTGGTAGAGATGTATTTGATTTTGTAAACGGGCAAAGAAGCCTGGACGTAAATATTCCCTGGGGAAATGCGACCGGTACGCTGCGGTGGAACCATGTTTTTAATAACCGGCTCTTTGGCAATACCACCGCGGTTTTTAATAATTATAATTTCACTTTCCAGGCCGAACAAAATAATTTCAATATTAAACTGGCATCCGGCATTCGTGATTTTAGTTTAAAGCAGGACTTCGACCTGTACCCTTTTACAGGGCATAAAGTAAAGTTTGGCGCATTGTATACCTATCATCGTTTTACCCCTAATGTGGTTAGTGGCAGGCAGGATTCTGTAGTTTTTCAACCATTGAATGCCCAACCCAAGTTTGCGCATGAAGCAGCCGTTTACATCCAGGATGACTGGGAAGTAAGCGATAAAATAAAAATCAATGCAGGTTTGAGATACAGCGGGTTTCAGCAAATTGGCGCTTATAAAATTTACCAAACCGATGCTGACGGAAACAGGAAAGATAGTACGTCGTTTAAAAAAGGCCAGCCGGTAAAAACCTACGGCGGCCTTGAACCAAGATTCACCATGCGCTACGCCATCAATGATGAAACCTCTATCAAAGGTTCGGTTACCAGGAACTTACAATACATTCACCTGGTAAGTAACTCCGGCACTACCCTCCCCACCGATCTTTGGGTGCCCAGTACCTACAAAGTAAAGCCACAAATAAGCTGGCAGTATGCAGCAGGTTTATTTAAAAACTTTAAAGACAACATGTATGAAACCTCGATGGAAGTATATTACAAGAATATGCAGAACCAGATAGAATATGAGGAAGGCTATACACCCAATACACTGGAAGACACCGAAAATTCATTTACGTTTGGAAGAGGCTGGAGCTATGGCACCGAATTATTCATCAATAAAACAAGGGGAAAACTAACAGGATGGATCGGCTATACCTTAAGCTGGACCTGGCGCAAATTCCCCGAACTTAATTTTGGCGAAAAGTACCCGGCCAAATACGACCGAAGAAATGACATGAGCGTAGTAGCCATTTATGAACTGAATAAACGCTGGAAACTCTCCGGCACCTTTGTTTTTGGTACCGGTAATGCCGCCACTTTACCGCAGCGCTTTTATGTGTTAAACGGCACGCTCACCCAGGAATATAGCCGCATTAATGAATACCGGCTTCCCTCCTATCACCGGCTCGACTTTGCAGCGATCAATTCACCCAAAAAAAATGAACGCAGGAAAAACTTTAAAACGGAATGGGTATTTAGCATCTACAATGTGTACAGCCGTAAAAATCCTTATTTCATTTACTTCGATCAAACAGGCAACCCTTTTGACGGTACATTAAAAGTACAGGGTAAGCAGGTAAGTTTGTTTCCCATTATTCCCGCAGTTACCTGGAATTTTAAGTTTTAAGGCCCCTAAATCCCCTGAAGGGGACTTTATACTCTGATTATGGATAGCTATTTTCTATTGGTCAAAAGAGAATCAATAATTTTCATTGGACTTTTTAGATTGGTTAAGGATTTTTTTTCAATGCTAAAAAAAACTGGGTTTGTGGGATACCCAAATAGTATAAATAAAACGCTATACCTTTTTCTATCTATCTCCGCCCTAAGTTCCCCCTTTGGGGGACAGGGGGCTTGGTTTACCTATAAACCGTATCGTTCCACTTTTTTTGAGATCTGATGAAATCCTTACTTCGTATCGCTTTTCTCCATCTGTCACCACCATCAACGCAGTGTTAGGCGGGATGGTTCCTAAATTTTCCGCGTACATGGTTAGTTCGTTTACCTCGTTTCCGGTGGTTGCATCCAGCGTTAATGTCAGGGGCTTATCCGTCAGTCTTTTGTGCGACAGAATTAATTTGCCATTATAAAAAACGGAGATGCTGTCGCCGTCTATATCGCCGTTATCGTACAGGTCTAATTTAAATGTGGGGTTATTTATTTCAATTGTCCTGATAACATCATTACTCCTTTTTTCAAAATTTCTGCCGGATGGTGTTATGGGTATCACCTGCTTTTTTATTTCCGGAACAATTATTTCAGGCGCATCCCTTTCTACCGGATTAGCCTTTACAACCGGCGGCGCAGGTGTTGTTTTTGGGTTTTTGGGAACTGTCTTCGGGGTAGCTTTTACTACCGGCGGTGTTACCGGCTTCTTGTTTTTATCAGCCAGGTAAGGCAACCTGGTGGCGGGCTTCTGTGTTGAAAAAGGAGTGCCGATTTTAGATTTATTGTAGGAGGACAAATTCTTGCTGACCGTTCTCCTGGTTAATGTGGTATTTCCCCTTCCGCAGTCACCTAACTGGCCCGGCGCTGTTACCCATCTGCCTGTTAGTTCCTCTGCATCGCCTTCCTTTTGGTAGGTTAAAATATGGGTTTGCAAACAGTCATTCCAATCTGGAGGCGTTAGTCCTTTAATGCGGGCCGTTTCAGTTACTTTCATGCTTTTGGTGCTTTTGTAATAGGTGCCCGTTAAGGAACAGATCACATAAAACCGCCTGTTTTGGAAATAACTGTACGAATAACCGCTTACCTGCGAGCCGTTGATTTCAATTTCCAGTACATATTCTGTATTATCTCCGCCGGAAAGAACAATATCACCGTTGCTGTTGAAATATCCCCGCCACTGCCCGTTTATTTTTTGGGCAAAAATGGAAGCAGAAAATAAAAAAAAGGCGATAGTAATAAAGATGCTTTTCATGATCACTTTTACATTTTCTTTCAAACAAAGTTCATTTTCCCGTTCAGAATATATCATCTGCAAAGATATTTTAGTTATGTTCTTCCTTAGATAATAGTTCGTTAAATTTGCATCTCAAAAAATAAAGGAAAGTTGGTCAGGCCGCCCTTAGCGGTGCACACATCAATGACAGCTTTAAAAATAATCGTTGAATTTACAGAAATTATGATAAAGATTACATTGCCGGATGGGGCAGTTAGGGAATATGAAATGGGAGTTAGCGCAATGGATGTAGCAAAATCCATTAGTGAAGGACTTGCAAGAAAAGTATTGGCTGCAAATATTAATGGGGAAACATGGGATGCTACCCGCCCGATTAACGAAGACGCTTCGCTGCAATTACTTACCTGGAATGATTTAAATGGCAAAACCACCTTCTGGCATTCCTCGGCACATTTATTGGCAGAAGCATTGGAGTTTTATTATCCTGGTGTTAAGTTTGGCTATGGTCCTCCGGGTGAAAAAGGATTTTATTACGATGTGGATTTGGGCGACCAAACCCTTAAGGAAGAAGACCTTGCGAAGCTGGAAAAAAAAATGGCTGAGTTGGCAAAAAACAATTCGACCTACGAAAGAAAGGAAGTTACCAAAGCCGATGCGGTAAAATATTTTACAGAAAAAGGAGACCAGTATAAGCTGGAAATCATTGACAGGCTGAATGATGGTGAAATTACTTTTTATACCCAGGGCGGCTTTACAGATTTGTGCCGTGGACCACATATCCCCAATACCGGATTTATAAAAGCCATCAAGCTTACCAATATTGCCGGTGCCTATTGGCTGAACGATGAAAAAAATAAAATGCTTACCCGTATTTACGGTGTTACTTTCCCCAATGCCAAAGAATTAGAGGAATACCTGGTATTGCTGGAAGAAGCAAAGAAAAGGGACCATCGCAAATTAGGTAAGGAACTGGAACTATTCGCTTTCTCCGAAAAGGTGGGCATGGGTCTTCCCTTATGGTTACCCAAAGGTGCCATGTTGAGAGAAAGATTGCAACAGTTTTTACAAAAAGCACAACTCGAAACCGGGTACCTGCCGGTAATCACACCACATATCGGGCATAAAAACCTATACGTTACGTCCGGCCATTACGAAAAATATGGCAAGGATAGTTTTCAACCGATCAAAACACCGCAGGAAGGCGAAGAGTTTTTCTTAAAACCGATGAACTGTCCGCACCATTGTGAAATTTATAAAACTTCGCCCCGCAGTTATAAGGACTTGCCGCTACGTTTAGCTGAATTTGGAACCGTGTACCGCTACGAGCAGCATGGCGAATTACATGGCCTTACCCGTGTAAGAGGATTTACCCAGGACGATGCCCATTTGTTTTGTATGCCTCACCAGGTAAAAGACGAATTTAAGAAAGTGATTGACATGGTGCTGTATGTTTTAAATTCTTTGAGTTTTAGTGATTTTACGGCACAGATTTCGCTGAGAGATAAAACCGACCGAAGCAAATATATTGGCAGTAATGAAAACTGGGAGCTGGCAGAACAGGCCATCATTGAAGCATCCGCGGAAAAAGGATTAAGAACAGTGATTGAATATGGAGAAGCTGCTTTTTATGGCCCCAAGCTGGATTTTATGGTAAGAGATGCCATCGGCAGAAAATGGCAGTTGGGAACCATCCAGGTTGATTATAATTTGCCGGAGCGTTTTGAATTGACTTATATCGGGGAAGACAATGCCAAACATACACCGGTAATGATTCACCGGGCACCGTTTGGAAGTTTGGAGCGTTTTATTGCAGTATTGATTGAGCATTGTGCCGGTAAGTTTCCGCTTTGGCTTACACCAACACAGGTGAAAATTTTACCAATCAGCGATAAGTTTTTACCATATTCGGAAATTGTATTATCTGAGCTAAAAAAAGCGGATATTCGTGCTGAAATTGATGACCGGAATGAAAAGATCGGAAAAAAGATACGAGATACCGAACTGGCGAAAGTGCCGTTCATGCTGGTGTTGGGCGAAAAAGAAATGAATGAAAGCAAGGTCGCCATCAGGAGGCAGGGAAAGGGAGATTTAGGCGTAAACACCATCCCCGAATTCATAGCTATGGTAAATGAAGAGGTAACCAGCAAAAGAGCGTTCGAATAAAAATATTTATTAACTTTAAATCAAAACCCGGGCGAAAGCCCCGCATTTTAAATCTAAAATCAATTAATGGCATTTCCACCCAGGGCACCCAGAGGTGCATTCAACCCCCGTTTCAGAAAAGAACAACAACAGGAACATCGTACCAATCACATGATCAGAGTACCCGAGGTACGATTGGTAGGTGAAAATATTGAACCAGGCATTTACCCCGCGGCAGATGCATTAAAAATGGCGCAGGATCAGCAGTTAGACCTGGTAGAAATTTCTCCCGGTGCCAATCCCCCGGTATGTAAGATCATCGATTACAACAAGTTTTTGTACGATGAGAAGAAGAAGAAAAAAGAAATGAAGGCGAAGTCCAAGACCAGCGAGGTGAAGGAAGTTCGTTTTACGCCCAATACAGATGACCACGATTTTGAATTCAAATGTAAGCATGCCGAAAAATTTTTACTGGATGGAAATAAAGTAAAGGCGCATGTACAGTTTAAAGGACGTGCCATTATGTTTAAAGAAAGAGGTGAATTGTTACTCCTGAAATTTGCAGACCGGTTGAAAGATGTAGGCGCACTGGAAGGAATGCCTAAAATGGAAGGCAAGCGGATGTTGGTAATGTTTGCTCCCAAAAGTCAGAAGAAGGTAAAGAATTCAGATAAATCATAAATACGGGGATCGTTTAAATCCTTTTTAAAAATACCAGGAGATGCTTATGCATCTCTTTTTTGTTTCCGGTTTTATACAATTAGTTCCTGCTTCATTATTCTTTCTATAGTAAGTTTCACACCAATCCGATGTTTTTGTGTTGACATTTTATCCTCGGGGATCAGGCCATTCGGCAGCCTTTTTTTACAGCCTGCTCAAAAGGGGGCACTCTCTATTTTATACGCTGCCCTTGATAAAGATGTAAAAAGCGGTGAGTTCATTGGTCCGGGCGGTTTCAAACAAATAAGAGGATACCCAACCAGGGTAAAGGCTGATGAATATTCTATTGATAAAGAATTTGCTCAACATTTGTGGCAGGCGAGCCGGGAGATGACCAATGTTTTTTACCTCAATGAAAATAACAAAGCAGGAAATTTTTAGCGAAATCAGCAGTGTTCAAACTGTAACATTTGGCTTAGTTCACAAAAAAAAATTCGAAGTCATCAACAATCCATTGAACTTTTATCGTGACTGCCTGTAAATGTATTTTGGAATCTTAATACGACGCTGATAAAAACGAAAGGTTATCAAAAGTCTTTTAAGCCGACTTTGCCGAAGCTTTCGATAAAAAAAATTAAAAATGAACTCAATAAAAAAATTTAAACAAATCGTACTATTTTCAATGTACTTGTTAATACCAGCACTGCTCAATGCGCAAAATAACGGGAGCATTTCAGGAAAAGTAATTGATAAATTAACACAAAAGCCTATACCCAATACAAACATTGTTTTAGAAGGAACTGCAAAAGGTGCTATTGCAGATTCAAACGGTTTATTTAGAATCACAGGTATAAGTTTGAGAACCTACCATGTTACATTTACTACAATTGGCTACAAGTCTGAAACACGATATAATATAACAATCAATGCAGGAAATGAAAATCATGTAAACGTAGAATTAGAACCTGAAGCCAGCGGCTTATCGGAAGTGGTGGTGAAATCAAACAAGCGAACAGTAAGAGCAGCTACGTTGGAAACTCCCTTAAGCGTACAACGATTAACAACAGAAGAAATAAAAACAAATCCGGGTGGCAACTTTGACATCAGTAAAGTGATTCAAACTTTGCCAGGCGTGGGCGGTGGTGCAGGTGGTGGTGGTTTTAGAAACGATATTATTATTCGTGGTGGCGGACCCGGCGAAAATGTTTTTTATTTAGATGGTATTGAAGTGCCGGTAATCAATCACTTTCAAACACAAGGAAGTTCAGGTGGACCGCAGGGTATTTTAAATGTATCTTTTATAGAAGATGTAAAACTGAGTTCTTCGGCTTTTGACGCCAGGTACGACAATGCGTTAAGTTCTGTGTTTCAATTTAAACAACGTACTGGCAACCCAAATAATGTGCAGGGAAATGTAAGGCTTAGTGCAACCGAATTGGCGGCAACTTTTGAAGGCCCCATATCGAATAATAAAAGAACGACTTTTCTTGCATCTGCAAGGCGATCCTATTTACAATTGCTTTTTTCGGCCATCGATTTACCCATTCGCCCTAACTATTGGGATTTTCAAACAAAAATCACACACCAGATCAATAAAAAAACAACCATTTCTTTTATTGGAATAGGTGCAATAGATGAATTTAGATTTGGAGAAATAAAAAGTGCTACACCCGAAAAATTATACATCATCAATTCTAACCCTATTATAAATCAAAACACCTATACAGCAGGAATAACATTTAAACGATTACTTACTAATGGTTTTTTAAATATTGCCCTCAGTCGCAATTCATTTAAGAATAAGATTAAGCAATTTGAAGATAATAAATTGCAGTTGCCTTCTCAGCAAATATTATCAGTTAACTCAACCGAAGCAGAAAATAAGCTGAGAATAGATGTGAACAAAAATAGCAATGGCTGGAAAATAGCCTACGGTGGAATGCTACAATTAGCAGAATATGACAACGAGACATTTACAGTTATAAGAAAGGAATTGAAAGACAGTTTCGGTAACATCATCCAACCAAATGTTTCCATAAATTTTAAAAGTCCATTAACTAATTTTTTAAGGTATGGTGCGTTTGTACAATTAAGCAAACTTTTCTTTGATAACCGTTTGGGCATAAGCGGTGGCTTACGTACAGATATGAATAGTTTTACTACAGATGGTAACAATCCTCTCAAAACATTATCCCCAAGAATTTCATTTAGCTATGTAATAGCAGACAAATGGACGGCAAACGCATCCATTGGTAGTTATTACAAATTAGCGCCCTACACAATTTTAGGCTTTGCAGACAATGATAATGCCTTGGTAAACAAAAACAGTAAATATCAAAAAAGCGATCATTATGTTGCAGGTATTGAATATTTACCAAACGATGGACTGCGTTTTACGGCAGAAGGATTTTATAAAGATTATAATAACGTACCAGTCTCTGTTCGCAATGGTATATCGCTGGCAAACCTTGGCAGCGATTTCAATGTATTGGGAAATGAAGCTGTAATAACCAATGGACAAGGCAATGCCTACGGTTTGGAATTTTTTGCGCAAAAGAAATTAACTAAGCGCTTCTTTGGTATACTTTCTTACACTTTTTACAGGAGTAAATACAGTGGAGCAAACAACGTATTAGTACCAAGCAGTTGGGATAATGAACATTTACTAAGCATTACATGGGGATATAAGTTTCCACGTAATTGGGAGTTAGGTTTAAAATTCCGCTACCAGGGCGGTGCACCATACACGCCGTTTGATGAAGCGGCATCAAGAATAAACTATTTATCCCAGGGACAGGGAATATTTGATTATGCAAAATTGAATTCACTTCGCTTAAGTGGATTTAACGGCAGCGATGTACGGATTGATAAGAAGTGGAATTTTAAAAAAGCCACCATCGATTTATTCTTAGATGTAACCAATTGGTATATCGCTAAAAGCACAGCAGTTCCATCGTACACTTTTAAGCGAACAGAAAACAATAGTGCATTTGTTACTACAGATGGTTTACCACTTAAGGCAAATGGCAGCAATGCAATTCCGGTACTCTTAAAAAATAACGAACCTTCGGTACAGCCCACCATTGGTTTTATTGTGGAGTTTTAGAAAGAATGTGTATTCATTCATAGAATTCGCTTTAAATGAAATAAATACACGAGGTATTTTGTTTGGTTAATTATCGTTTTTTCTTTTTTGCAATAATGAGCCCTGCGACAAGGAGCCTGGTATGGTTATAGAGAAAAACAATCCCCTTTGGCGCTTGACTGTCATTAATGCCCATCGTTAATTACCCGTAAATTTTGTAATGTATTTATTAAAAAGCAGCTTTTAATATCTCATTTCAATTACAGATGCCCATTACGGGCAAACTATTACCTATTCCACGAAAATACTTTACGATAGGTTGCCAACGATGGCTTTTATGGGTTGTCTTATCAATACTCATTGGTGAAACTTATGCACATTGAAAGCTACAAAGTTGCACATTGAAAAATAACTTTGTCATATCCTCATAATGGTGCAGGTATTGCAGCAGTTTTTTGGATGTCGTTTATAACATTCGTTGGAAATATTACCAGGCAAGTAATTGCCTTGAGTTTTAAAGCAAACCAACGAAAATCTTTAGGCTACCCTATTAAAACTATGTAATGCAGTCTCCAACTACCATATCAATAACACAAACCCTATCTCCCCGGGAATTAAGCAATATGCATGCTTATTGGCGTGCAGCAAATTATTTGTCTGTCGGGCAAATTTATTTGTACGACAACCCGCTACTCAAAGAAAGACTAACCATTAAACATATAAAGCCGAGGCTGCTCGGGCACTGGGGTACTACGCCAGGCCTGAATTTTATTTATGTACATCTTAACCGGATCATAAATAAATTTAGCCTCAACATGATTTATATAACCGGGCCGGGGCATGGTGGCCCTGGCATAGTTGCCAATACTTACCTGGAAGGAACGTACAGCGAGTTTTACCCGCACATCACTGCAGACGGGGATGGAATGAAAAAATTATTTAAACAGTTTTCATTTCCCGGAGGTATACCCAGCCATGTAGCAGCTGAAACGCCGGGATCTATTAACGAGGGCGGCGAACTGGGATATTCATTGGTGCATGCTTATGGTGCCGTGTTTGATAACCCAGATTTAATAGTAGCCTGTGTAATTGGTGATGGGGAGGCTGAAACCGGTGCCATAGCCGCAGGCTGGCACAGCAACAAATATTTAAACCCAGTGCATGATGGTGCCGTATTGCCCATTCTACATTTGAACGGATACAAAATAGCAAACCCTACTATACTGGCAAGAATACCTAAACATGAATTGGAACAACTCTTTATTGGTTATGGTTACAAACCCTATTTTGTTGAGGGTGACGCTCCGGAGGAAATGCATGAATTATTAGCGGCCACCTTAGATATTATTATTGCTGAAATAAAACAAATACAAAGCGATGCCCGTACCAATGGTTTTATAAAGAGGCCTCAATGGCCGATGATTATTTTAACTACTCCTAAAGGATGGACCGGGCCAAAGGAAGTTGATGGTCTTCCAATAGAAGGAACATGGCGATCGCACCAGGTTCCATTAAGTGAACTAGCTACCAAACCAGAACACATTGAACTGTTAGAGCAATGGATGAAAAGTTATCAGCCACAAGAACTATTTGATGAGCATGGGAAATTATTCGCAGCGTTTGCAGAACTGGCTCCTAAAGGCAACAAACGCATGGGTGCAAACCCACATGCCAATGGTGGGTTATTGTTGCATGATTTAAAAATGCCCGACTTTAGAAAAAATGAACTTGAAGTGTTGCAACCCGGCACAACAAAAGCAGAGTCTACCAAAATAATGGGAACATTTTTGAGAGATGTAATGAAAACAAATTGGGACGAAAGAAACTTTAGAATTTTTGGCCCTGATGAAACAACTTCTAACCGCCTCTCCTTTCTATTTGATATAACGGAACGTATATCTACTGCCGAAATCTACAACACAGACGAACATATTTCTGCAGATGGCAGGGTAATGGAAGTATTGAGTGAGCATCTTTGCCAGGGATGGCTGGAAGGGTATTTACTAACGGGAAGACATGGACTGTTTTCCTGCTACGAAGCGTTTATCCATATTATAGATTCTATGTTTAACCAGCATGCCAAGTGGCTGCAGGTTTGCAACACACTACCCTGGCGCAGGCCGGTTGCATCTTTGAATTACCTGCTCACCTCACACGTTTGGCAGCAAGACCATAATGGTAACAGTCACCAGGACCCGGGGTTTTTGGATGTCGTTGCCAATAAAAGTGCAGACATTGTTCGTATTTATTTACCACCAGATGCCAACACCCTGTTATCTGTAACAGACCATTGCTTACGAAGCCGAAATTATATCAATGTAATTGTTGCAGGTAAGCAATTGGAAATGCAGTGGCTTGATATGGATGCTGCCATTAAACATTGCACGGCAGGTTTGGGGATATGGCAGTGGGCAAGCAATGATGGCGGCAATGAACCAGATGTAGTAATGGCATGTGCAGGTGATGTACCTACGTTAGAAACCATTGCTGCGGTGCAAATATTGAGAGAACGTTTACCGGAAATAAAAGTGAGGGTAATTAACGTGGTTGACCTGATGACCTTGCAATCTGAAAGTGAACATCCCCATGGCCTAAGTGACGACGTTTTTGATAGTTTATTCACTAAAACCAAACCCATCATTTTTGCTTTTCATGGTTACCCGTTATTGATCCATCGCCTCACCTACCGCAGGGCCAACCATGCAAACCTGCATGTACGTGGGTATAAAGGCGAAGGCACCACCACTACACCTTTTGATATGGTGGTACTGAATACTGTGGACAGGTTTCATCTGGCAGAAGCGGTTATCAATCGCTTGCCGGTATTAGGTTCACGGGGTGCTGATATCAAACAATATCTACACAATAAATTGCTGGAGCATAAAGAATATATACAAACGTACGGGGAAGATATGCCGGAGATATTGAATTGGAAATGGAACACCGCATCTACTTAAAATAAAATTATGAAAAAGACCCTTGTTACTACAGATTTTTCTGATAAATCTACAGCTGCTTTATTGTTTGCCATTCAGTTAGCAAGTCAAAATAAAAGTAACCTAACCTTTTTAAATGTTCATCATATCCCTGTTCCTACAGCATGGAATGCCATAAAAATAGAAGAATATGAAAAAGAGCAAATAATCATAACCCAGGACAAACTAAAGATTTTTGTAGAAAAAGTGTATGCAGGCTTACACACCCCTCCGGGCAACATCAAATGCGTTGTTAAAATTTCTGCTTTCCCGGAAGCTAGTATCAGGGAATATGCCGAAGAAAATAAGTTTGATTTCATTTGCATTAGTACAAGAGGAGCGGGCACATTGGAAAGGATTTTAGGTACCAATACCGGAAATCTTATCAATCACTCCACCGTTCCTGTAATTGCTATACCGTACAATTATAAAACAACAGCAATTACGTACATATTATATGCATCAGACCTTGTTCATTATAAAAAAGAAATTATAAAAGTAATTGCATTTGCCAAACCATTACATGCTACTATCGAATTGTTTCATCTTATTTCCGTAACAGAAAACACTGACAATTTCAAAGCAATTGAAACCGCAGTTAAAGAAATTAGTACCTCCCATATTATTCTTAATGTTAGTAACAGAAACCCCAATGAATCTATAATTACTGATATTGAAACAGCCATACAAAATAAGAAACCCTCTATGATGATAATGTTTACAGAGCAAAACAGGAGTTGGTTCGACAAAGTATTCTTATCCAGTAAATCGGCAGAATATTCTTTTAATGCGAAAGTGCCTTTGTTGGTTTTTAACAAATCATAAGATTAGTAAAGTATGAAAATAAATTATCCCTTGCAAGATGTGCATACTTTATCCATGGAAGAAGTTGTACAATCATTTGAGACCAATGCTGAAAAGGGTATCACTGCATCCGAAGCAGAAAACCGTACGAAACAATTTGGCGCAAATACTTATGAAGCACAAAAGCAAAAAAGCATCTGGCTGATTTTGCTGTTGCAGTTTAAAAGTCCGATAGTGTATTTGTTAGTTGCGGCAGCCCTGGTAACGTTGTACTTTAAAAATTATATAGAGACCGGTGCTATTGGTATAGTTATTTTAGTAAACGCACTCATTGGCTTTTTGATGGAATTACAGGCAAGAAGTTCTATGAATGCATTAAAAGAAATGGACGTCACACTTAGTAAAGTGATGAGGGATGGTAAAGTACAGGAAGTACCATCTGAAAAATTAACACCGGGAGACGTAGTATTGCTGGAAGCAGGTGATGTAATACCGGGAGATGGACGATTGATCGAATTGAATTTACTACAGTGTGATGAATCTTCTTTAACAGGAGAATCACTTCCATCTCTAAAGAATATAGAAAAACTATCTAAAGAAACAGTATTGGGTGAGCGGCACAACATGATATTCAAAGGTGCTTCTGTTATGAGCGGAACAGGCAAAGCCGTTATAACAGGCATTGCACAACATACCGAACTGGGCACCATTACATCCCTGGTAGAAAGTGCAACAGAAACGGCTACCCCCTTAGATAAAAAGTTAAGTGCCTTAAGCAAAAAGTTAATCTGGATAACCCTGTTTATGACAAGCATATTTGCCATCACCGGAGTGGTGCAAGGCAAACCATGGATATTAATTTTTGAAACTTCGATAGCACTTGCTGTGGCGGCTTTCCCCGAAGGCTTGCCGATTGTTTCTACCGTTGCACTGGCCTATGGAATGCTACTGATGGCCCGGAGAAACGCCATCGTAAAAAAACTTTCTGCAGTAGAAACATTGGGCAGCACCAATATAATTTTAACGGATAAAACCGGCACATTAACTGAAAATACAATACATGTAGATGCCTTCTCCTTTCCTGCAGAAGAAATAAAAGTACATATTGAAAACAAGGAATTAAAATTTGATGCCGGTGACATTAAAAGCAGCAAAGAAAATTTTGAAAAGCTGAAATTGATTGGTGCCTTGTGCAACAATGCAACCGTAAAAAGCGAACAGGAAAAAGATAAATTATTAGGTGACCCGGTAGAAATAGCACTCATCAATTTGGCCAACACCTCCGGCACCACTGCTGATGATATAAAAAAACAGTACGAACGGGTTGGAGAGATCCCTTTTAGTTCTGAAACAAAAATAATGGGTACGCTGCACAAAAACGCCACCGGTAATTTTGTTGCGGCTAAAGGCTCGGTAGAACATTTATTGGTAAAATGCAACAGGATACAAAATGGAGCAGCAGTGGAAGAGATAAATGAAGAAGATAAAAAAAAGATATTTGCCGAATCAGAAAAATTAGCTGCACAGGGCCTTAGGGTGTTGGCCTTTGCATACAACGAAGCTGCCGATATTAATAAAGAAAATTACCTGGATGCATTAATCTATGCAGGTATGATAGGATTTTTAGATCCACCGAGACTGGATATTAAAGATGCCATCGTAACCTGTAGAAAAGCAGGAATAAAAATAGTAATGATAACAGGCGACCATCCGCTAACAGCCTTAAACATTGCCAAAAAAACAGGGTTGGTGGATGAGCAGGAGCAAGCGACCATCACAGGAAAAGATTTACCCGCAATGGAATCACTTAACAATGAATGGAAAGAAAAAATATTACATACTGCCGTGTTTGCCCGTACCACACCTAAGCAAAAATTAGAGATTGCTGGCATCTTCCAGGAGGCTGGTAATATAGTGGCCATGACGGGTGATGGTGTAAATGATGCACCTGCTTTAAAGAAGGCAGATATCGGCATTGCAATGGGATTAAGAGGCACGCAGGTAGCAAAAGAAACTGCCAGCATTGTTTTAAAAGATGACTCTTTTACCTCCATTGCACAAGCGGTAGCACATGGCAGGGAAATTTTCAGGAATATTAAAAAGTTCGTTATCTACCTCGTGTCCTGCAATTTGAGTGAGATATTTATTGTAACAGCATTGGGTTTTATAGCACCTGGATCCGTATTGCTTCCGCTGCAGATTTTATTTTTAAATATGGTAACAGATGTGTTTCCTGCACTTGCACTTGGTGTAGGCAAAGGCGATAAAACAGTAATGGATAATCCACCGAGAGACCCGAAGAAAAATATTATTACTAACAGCAACTGGATAGCCATTGCATTGTATGCCGTAGCCATTTCTTTATCGGTAATTGCAGCTATATTGTATTGCAAGGCGTACATCAGTACTGATGATAAGATAGCAAACAATATAGCCTTTATCACATTGGCATTTGCACAATTACTTCATGTGTTCAATATGTCGTCTGCACACTCCAAAATATTGATAAATGAGGTTACCAGCAATAAGTTTGTTTGGCTGGCCATAATCATTTGTACCGGGCTTATGCTGCTGGTGTATGCGGTGCCGCAAATAAGGTTGGTACTTGGGCTGGCGGTGCTGCCTGGGAAAGCCTGGTTAATTTCTTTTTTGGCTGCTTTCCTACCGCTATTGTTGGTCCAGTTGTATAAATTTATTTGGGGAAGAAAGAAATCATCTACGATTGATTAAAATATTTGCGGAAAGAAAATTAGCGTTTCTAATACATCACAGGCATCAAGATTGGGTAAATTAAATATTAACTAAAAGATTTAATTAAAAATTCCTTTTCATTGCATTAAGGAAATACAAAATTGCCAGATGGATACTTTAAAACCTAGAAGGTATTTGCATATTTCGACAATCTGTATAAACACCTAAAGTCTAAAGGCCATCGCTAATTCACTAACAGATTGCAAGTCCAGGCCATTAATAGTTTTTCCTGCCACATCGTAATAATCAAAAGGCTCTCTGTTCAATAAGGCAATAAAACGTGCTGCGTCCAATTTGCCCACAGCAGCCACCAGGGCGAAAACTCCTTTTACCTTCACTTCTGTATCGGTTACGGCTGACATATTTTTTTATTTTTTTTGCAAAATCAATTGGGTTTAGCACAGAAATATCATTTAATTAGAGGAAATGATCAACCTTAAAATTGGAATTACAGTACGGAATTGATTCCTTAAAAAAGGATTCCACTTACGCTTTAACAACTACATTTTTGAGAGGCTATAAATTTGTTGAAGTAAAATTCACCGTAAATGATCAGTTTGGATTTAAAGAAAAAGGTAACAGGCGAATTTATTTTTCAGATAAAGACACAACTTTTTATCAGGCAACTTTTGACTCCAATAAATAATACACCTATCTAATAAAAAGGCCAGGGCAACAACTGTACAGTGATTTCAACATAATATCCGTATTGAATCCACCGTCAACATTTACACCCTATGGTAATCGGGCATTGGCATTATTGCCGCAGCAACACTATAACCTTTGGAGTGACAGCGCTATGAAATACCAGTAAGCTATGTTGTTTATGAAGATCCTGCTTCATAAACAACTGCACGAACACTAACAGCCGCAGAGAGTCAGTATCACGAATTTATTAAGCCTATCTTTTGCTCAAATTTGAATATATTACATCAACTATCAATTTACTAAACAGCCGACTTAACCGGCGGCGACAAGTAAGATCAATAGTCCGGAGATTCAATAACATCAGTTCATTACCTTTTTACCGCATCCATCGATGGCAAAGTTTTTGTTACATAAAATCAATCCATAAAGCTTATGATGAAATTACTGCTTCTCCTGCTGCTGCTTGTCTCCGTTAAATTGCAATCTCAAAACGTAGGTATTGGTGTACCGGCGCCAACCAATCCATTACATGTTTTATCTGTTGCTGATCCGCTGCGGCTGGAGGGGCTTCAAAGCGGCGCTATCACTGATAGCTTTGTAACCGTTAATACCCTGGGTGTAATTAAGCGAAGATCAATCACATTGGGAGGAACCGGGTGGGCCATTACCGGTAATGCAGGTATCATTCCCGCCAATAATTTCCTGGGAACAACGGATTATAATCCCCTGGTTATCCGGACTAACAACCAACGCTCCGGGTTTATTGATCCCGATTCTTTGAGGCGAAACAATTCGATCGGTAACCGTGCTTTGAATGCCCCTACTTCCGGAACCGGAAATAATGCAATTGGATACCTTGCGCTGTCGAAACTAACAACCGGCTCCAACAATATTGCATTGGGTGATTCTGTTGCTTTTAATATTATTTCCGGCGCAGACAATATTGGCATTGGCTCAGATGCACTCGCATCTATCATTTCTGCTACCGGCAATGTGGCCATTGGAAAAAATGCTTTGAAAAATACGGTCTCCTCAGAAAATATCGCCATTGGTAACCTTGCCGCTACCAGTAACAATACCGGCAGCAATGTACTTGCAATAGGCGCCGGTGCCCTGCAAAATAACCAGGGTAGTTTTACCCAACTGGCCATTGGTAACAATTCCCTGCAACAGATCATTGGCGGTATTGAAAATATAGCCATTGGTTACAACACCGGTACAAGCCTAACTTCCGCCTCCTACAATGTATTGCTCGGGCATTATGCATTGAGTTCGGCTACGGGTGCAAGTAACAATACGGTGATAGGGCACAATGCAGGATTGGCTTATACTGCAACGGGCAATACCAATAATACATTCATTGGTTATCAGGCCGGATTTAGCCAAACAGCTGGCACCGGAAATACTTTTGTTGGCAGTTCCGTTGATCTTTCGGGTACCGCTTCTGTAAACAATTCTACCGCACTTGGCCAGGGTGTTCAAATAACCGCGAGCAACCAGGTGAGGGTTGGCAATACCTCTGTAAACAGCATTGGCGGCCAGGTAGGCTGGACCACTTTTAGTGATGCCAACATTAAAAGCAATATCAGGCAGGATATTCCGGGCCTCAGCTTTATCATGCGACTTCGACCGGTTAGCTACAATTACGATTTGCTTAAACTTCAAATGCTACAGGGCACAAAACCCAACGCAACGAATGGTATCAATGCAAAGATGGCTGCTACCCGTTTTTCAGGACTGCTTGCCCAGGAAGTAGAACTGGCGGCCATTGATGCAAATTATGAATTCAGCGGCATAGACAAACCCGAAAATGCACATACTCCTTATGGTTTGCGGTATGCTGAATTTGTAGTGCCCCTTATAAAAGCCATGCAGGAAATGAAGGGCCTGATAGACCTTCAGCAGGTTGAAATTGAGCGGTTGCGCAAACTGGTGGAATCGTTGAAATGATTCGCTTATTACCGAATAACCTGGAACAACATACCAAATAAAATATAAAATCGTTGAGTTGTTGAGTGAAAGATAGTACTTGATTCATTCATACTGCCTTGCCTAACATAAATTTTAAAAATTACTGTATGGATCGAAATGATTTTTTTCAAACACTGTTGGCCAACCAGGGCAGGAAAAAGAAACCGCCCATACCTGTTGCCACTGAAATGGTTAATCCGTTTATAACCGGGCTCAATCCATATACCGGTGCGTGGACAGAAAATGAAACGATGCATTTATTAAAACGCTTGTGTTTCGGCGCACCGAGGGAACAGGTGCTGGTGTTTAACAGCCTTAGCTATACCCAGGCAATCGACCAGTTATTAAATACCCTTAACACTGCGGGCAATATGGGCGAACCAATTAAAACATATAGCACGGATACCATCAGCACACCAGCCACTGACCCTGACTGGGCTGTACCGGTGGGCAGAAGCTGGGTAAACACCTCAACCAATTCCGGCAGCATTAATTATTATCGAAGAGAATCCGTAAGAACCTGGTGGTTCAATACGCTGATCAACCAGCCTGACAGCATCGAGGAAAAGATGATCCTTTTCTGGAGCACCCATTTTACCATTGAATTTGACACAGTGGACACAGGCACCCTTTGTTATGATTATTTAAAAACACTCCGTCAGTATGCGTTGGGAAATTTTAAGGCATTTACAAAAGCTATTACACTCAATCCCGCCATGCTCATTTACCTGAATGGCTTCCAGAACACAAAATCTGCCCCGGATGAAAATTATGGCCGTGAACTTCAGGAACTATTTACGCTGGGCAAGGGCAGTGGCAGTCAATACACAGAAAGCGATGTGAAAGCGGCAGCCCGTGTGCTTACCGGCTACCAGGTGAACCGTGCCACTGTAACCTCTTTTTTTACTCCCAACCGGCATGATACAAATCCTAAACAGTTCTCCTCTTTTTATGGCAACCAGATTATCAACCGACCCATTGCACAGGCACCATTGGAGGTAGATGATTTACTGGATATGATTTTTGCCAGTGATGAAGTGGCAAAAAATATCTGCAGAAGGCTGTATCGCTTTTTTGTGTATGATGATATTACTGCTGATACGGAAACAAATATTATCATACCCTTAGCGGAAACTTTCCGAACCAATAATTATGAAATAAAACCGGTACTGGACCAGCTTTTTAAGAGCGAACATTTCTTTGATGTGTTACAATTTGGCGCTATGATTAAAAGTTCCGCCGACTTTACAGTTGGAATGATCCGGGAATGTAAAATGCGTTTTCCACCCAAATCAAATCCACAATTGCTGTACCGGCACCTCAGTTATATCGGCAGTAGTTTTATGACCTCGCTGGAGCAAACCCTGGGGGATCCACCCAATGTTTCCGGCTTTCCGGCTTACTACCAAACACCCCTTTTTGACCGCATCTGGATCAATACCGATACTTTTTCCAAACGACAAAATCTCGTCAATACCCTTGTAAACAGCAGTTACAATAATGGTGGTTTTAAACTGTATTTCAATGTGGTTGATTTTGCCAAAAGAATGAGTAATCCTTCCGACCCTAACCAACTCGTGCTGGATTTTAATAAATACCTGTTGCGCCGCACACTAAGCCAGGGTTTGAGAGACAGCATCAAAACAGATATTTTATTAACCGGGCAAATTACAGATAGCTATTGGACCAGTGCCTGGATTGCCTATACCAGTGCTCCGGAAAACCTGAATAATTTCAGTGTTGTAAACGGAAGGCTTAAAACGCTGGCCCAGTATTTTTTAAGCAAACTGGAAGAATATCAATTGATGTAAACGCTCTATAAAACTGACTCATAATTATTACAATGAAACGCAGAAACTTTATACGCAACAGTAGCATCAGCGCTGTAGGATTACCCTGTGTACTCAATGGCTTCAACTTAACTGCCCATGCAGATGATAGTTTATTGGGCCGGTTTTTTCCGCCCGGTATTAGCAACGATCATATACTGGTAGTGATACAGATGAGCGGCGGCAATGATGGATTAAATACGGTGATCCCCTTAGATCAATACAGCAATTATGTGAATGCCCGAACCAATATAGCCATCGCCCAAAATAAAGTATTGACACTAACGGGTACCAGTGCAACTGGCTTACATCCATCACTTACAGGATTACGTGACCTGTATAACAATGGGAACCTTTGCATCATACAATCTGCCGGTTACCCCAGTCCGAGCTTTTCCCATTTCAGGGCAACTGACATTTGGATGACTGCGGCAGATAGTAACCAGTACCTCAATGATGGCTGGCTGGGCCGATATCTCAACGGAGAATATCCCGGCTATCCAGGTGGCTACCCTACCATTGATATGCCCGATCCGCTGGGTATCCAGTTTGGATCTGGCACTTCCCTCTCTTTGCTGGGCCCCGGTTCTCCAATGGGCTATACCATCAGCGATCCCAATTCATTTATCAACAATGCGGATGGAGGCGAAGATGTGGTACCCACTGATACTCCGATGGGACAGAAACTTCAATATGTGCGGGATGTATCCAAACAGGCGCAGGTATATTACAATGCGGTAAAAAATGCATACAACGCAACCGGCAATGCTAACCTGGCAACATATCCGGCCAACTCCCTTACCAACCAGTTAAAAATAGTTGCCCGCCTGATCAACGGCGGATTGAAAACTAAAATTTACATGGTAAGCTTAGGGGGCTTTGATACCCATGCCGGGCAAACCAACAGCAATGATACTTCCACAGGCGCCCATGCAACCTTGATGGCGACACTGGGAGATACCATCAAAGCTTTTCACAGCGACCTTAAACTGATGAACAAAGACCAGCGGGTGTTGGGCATGACCTTTAGTGAATTTGGCCGGCGCATTAAGAGCAATGCAAGTGGCGGAACGGATCATGGCTATGCCGCCCCTATGTTTATTTTTGGTACGCAGGCAACCGGCGGTATCATCGGTACCAACCCGGTATTGCCGGCAATAGCAGGCGTTAATGATAACATTGCGTTGCAAAACGATTTCAGGAGTATTTATTTCAGTATTATGAAACGCTGGCTTTGCCAGGATGCGACCAGCCTGCAACAAATTATGCTGCAGAATTTTACTGAACTCAATATTTGTAACAATGCCAATTGCGCTCCATTGCTAAGAGCGGCCACTACGCAAACCCAACTGGTTAAGAATTCGCCGAACCCGGTTTTGAGTACTACCAAAGTAGAATTTATTACCAGCGGCGGGCATACCTTACTGCAACTGGTATCACCGGAGGGAGTATTAATTGCAACCCTATTTGAATCCAGCTACGACCGGCCACAAACCATTGTAAAAGAGATCAACCTGGCTGCTTATAAACCGGGCATGTATTACCTGCGTTTTCAAAATGGTAACAACCAGCAAATGAAACCCATCATCAAGGCTCAGTAATATTTGCGAAGCACTATTGTCCGAGATAGATACGAAAAAAAAAGAGAATAAGGGGGCTTATTAGCCCCCTTATTCTCGAGTTTGGATCTTTTGAGAAAAATATTTTAAAAAATGACTATTTCGTGCTGAAATAGTCATTTTTTTGTGTAATTTTGTATCTAGTTAAATAACTAGATATGGGATATAAAACGAAGGTTCAGCTTATCAAAAGGGCAAAAAGTGAACAGTACTATGTTAACTTTCCGGCAGCTGTTGCGCAGGCAATTGAGTTTACCGCTGGCGAAGATGTTGAATGGTTAATTGATGATCATCAAAATTTGGTGTTAAGAAGAAGTGATGCTGCTGTTGCAGCAATTAAAAAAAAACTAAAGAGCAAATCAACTTGAAATCAATTTTTGATAACATTTTTGATCGGTGCAGCGCCGCATTTAAACAACGGAGAACCAAATACAGGGTTAAAGAGCTGGCCCATGGCCTGTTGAGCTGCACCGGCAGGGCTACTATTACCGGGATGCTTATAGCTGTGGGCAGACAATTTATGGATTGGACTGCTGCCTACCAGGTATTCTGGGGCAGTAGAATGAATACTGATAAATTATTTGAAGTTGCAACCAAAGTTTGTTTAGAACAATTGAGCCCCAGTCAACTCATAGTCGCTCATATGGATGATACCGTTTTAAGAAAAGTTGGTAAAACTATTCATGGTACAGCTTGGCGCAGGGACCCGTTAGGCCCCGCCTTCCACACAAACTTTATTTGGGCTCAAAGGTTTATTCAAATTTCTTTATCACTGCATGATCAAACTGATCTCAATACTCAATCCCGGGCAATTGCTGTAGATTTTCATCATAGCCCAAGTGTAAAAAAAATTGCAAAAAATGCTAGTCCCGAAGATAGGACAGCATTCATAGAATCAAGGAAACAACAGAACCTTAGCAGCCAGGGACTGGCCAGGATAAAAGTGTTAAGAGCAAGGCTGGACGTGCAAGGTGCATCAACAAGACAATTGTTCTTAAGTGTTGATGGAAGTTATACCAATGCAGCAATATTGAAGGGATTACCTCACAGGGTTACACTGATTGGGAGAGTAAGAAAAGATGCAACATTTAATTATTTACCAGTATCTGAAAAAACAAAAGGCCGACATAGGAAATATGGTGATCCTGCCCCAACGCCCGAACAAATCAGACAATCTGATGATTTTTCATGGCAGGAAGTTACCGGATGGGCTGCGGGTAAAAAGCACATTTTTAATGTAAAGGTTATAAAATCTCTCAAATGGAGAACGGCAGGCCAAGCCCACACTTTCCAATTAGTAGTAATCCGCCCGTTAAGTTACCGAAAAAAGAATGGTGGCAAATTATTGTACCGCAAACCAGCTTACCTGGTTTGTAGTGACAATGATTTAGACGTTGAAACGCTCTTACAAGCTTATTTATGGAGATGGGAAATAGAAGTAAACTTCCACGATGAGAAAAGCACCAACGGCTGTGGTGAGGCACAGGTACGAAACGAGATAGCAGCAGTGAAAGTCCCGCAGTTTGTAGTGGCAATGCATGCCTTTATACATCTGGCAGATTATATGATTAACAGATTAACACCAGCTATGGCTTTACCAAGAGCTAAATGGGAACAAAAAAACATAAGGCTTAGAACTTCCACAAATAATATCCTCAACAATTTTAGAGGGTGCTATGTGTTTGAAAAACTCGGCAAATCTTTCTCCGACTTCGTAGTTAAACAACGCCAGATTATAAACGCTATTAATCCAATAATTGACGTCTTAAACCCAATTTTTTATATCAGGAGATAGCCAAACTCAAGTATAAGGGGGCTTATTAGCCCCCTTATTTGTTAGTTTGCTGATACCACTCATCAAGCTAACAATAATGAACAAATCTACGACCTATGTCGGACAGCACATACTGTCCCAGATACTTTCTTTATGCCCCCAAAAGGAATTGATCCCTATTATCCGAAAAGCAGGATCCGACTATAAATCCAAGCGTCTAAAGACATGGGAACACTTTGTGACAATGTTGTTCTCTGTCCTTTCCGGATGTAGTTCCATCCGTGAAACCTGCATGGGGCTTGAGGCTTATCAAGGCAAGCTCAATCATACAAATATCAAAGAAGTACCGGCCAGGAGCACCTTGTCCGACGCCAACAAGAAGCGTCCCTCTGCCGTGTTCGGGGCTATCTTTAGCCACCTCAACAGCTTGTACAGTAACGCTATCTCGGACAGCACCCTGCCCCCAAAGGTGCTATCCAGGCTGTTTTTGATCGACTCAACGGTATTTTCCCTGTTCAAGGCGATACTCAAAACATCGGGCAGGCATTCGGCCGATGGCAAAAAGAAGGGCGGCATAAAAAAGAACACCATGCTGGACGGTGCCACATTGATGCCCGTACTTATCCGGTTCAATGCCGCCGCCGATAATGACCAGCAGTTCCTCCAGTTCGTCAAACTGCCAGAAGGCTCGTTCCTGACCTTCGACAAGGGCTATAACAACTACCAGCAGTTTGCCACCTTTACAGAAAACAATATCTACTTTATTACCCGGCAAAAAGATAATGCCGTCTACAAGGCCATCAGCGAAAAGATACTTACCTCTGCCACTCCGGACGAAGTATTGAAAGAAGAGACGATAGAACAGAAATATAAGGATGCTGATGGGAAGACAAAGCTGCTGCAACTGCGCAGGATAGCCTGGTGGGATGCAAAAGGAAACCGTGTGTATGAATTCATCAGCAACAACTTTGAGCTGGATGCACAGGTGGTCGCCGATATTTACAGGTACAGGTGGCGTATCGAACTCTTCTTCAAAAAGCTGAAACAGAACTTCCCGCTCCATTATTTTTTGGGAGACAATCAAAATGCCATAGAGATACAGATATGGTGTGCCCTGATTGCGCTACTGCTATTAAGCCATATCCATTACCAGAACAAATCTAAGATGGCGTTCAGTAACATGGTATCAATTTTAAGGATGCACCTGCCAAGTTACATCAGCATAAAAGAGTTGCTGGCATTACATAATAAGAAGCGGATGCGGAATAAAAAAATTGAAAGCAAAGCCGATTTATTTAACCAATTTTAGACCCCCTGCTTTTGACCCGAAAAAACAAACCCAGCAAAATCAATGCTTTCAAGGTAACAAATGGCTGTTTTTAATTTATCTCGGACAATAGTGTTTGCGAAGTGCCAATGTTATAAATTACCAGTAAGCCATATTACTGGTAAAGCACCCCGCTGCAAAACCTAAGGCACGGGCACCAATAGTGCCGGAGTTACAGGCGTTACATCGAAACTCCCTTGTAGCGCATATCTTTGGGAATCATTAACCAGATTACTTGTTTACCCAAATAGAAAAAAATAAATGCACATTCTCGCCGGTTTTTATTTAAAGGCAGTACTCTTAGCAGCAATTTTATTTTACAACTCCAATACCAATGCACAGGTTAAATGGAAAAGTGTAAATGCTGAATATGCCCCGCTGCCTGCCGCTTTTAATGTGTATAAAACTACCGACTCATTAGATGGGAAACCATTTGTAGCTTATTATGCAATTGCCGGATTAAAAAACACACAACTGCAATTCAGTGTAGATACGGCCAGCAAGCGAAGGTTAACACCTGCTCAATTTTTTGAAAAGAATACACACCCATTACTCGTAGTGAACACAACTTTTTTTTCCTTTGCGACCAATCAAAACCTCAATGTGGTGATTAAGGACGGGCGACTGGCGGCTTATAATATTCATACAATACCGGGTAAAGGAAAAGATACCCTCACCTACCGCCACCCGCTCAATGGTGCATTGGGTATTTCAAAAAAACGGAGTGCAGATGTGGCATGGATCTATACGGACTCATCAAAAAAACTCGCTTATGCTTCACAGTCTGTTATTGCTGCGTGGAAGGATTCTGTATCCATTCCTGGTTTCAACACAATCATTTCCAACAGTTCTACCAATATAACTGGGCGATCGGGCGCTTCAGGTTTTAAAAAATGGAAAATGCAAACGGCAGTAGGTGGTGGCCCGGTGCTGGTTCAAAACGGGCAGGTAGCAATCAGCAATAATGAAGAACTCAAATTTGCCGGCGCCGCCATCAACGACTTACATCCCCGGACATTGATGGGTTATACAAAAGACAATCATCTTATCATCATGGTAATTGAAGGCCGCAGCCCGGGAGTGGCATCCGGTGCAAGCCTGGTACAAGCTGCACAATTAATGGTTGGCGTGGGTTGCACTGAAGCACTCAATCTTGATGGAGGCGGCAGTAGTTGTATGTTGATTAATGGAAAGGAAACTATTAAACCCAGTGACAAAGGAGTGGAGCGGCCGGTGCCTGCGGTGTTTATGATTATCGCTAAGTAGCAACATCATGTATTCTTTTTGTTGTGAAATTTAAACTCCATTTTTGAAGGCTGCGCTTCTTTAACGTCATCACTATAAAATCGGAATGTATCTTTTTCCGCTACGTAAAAAATGTTGAAAATTATCGGTTTTAACAATTAGCTTTTACGTGTAATGCCCGCATCAAAAAAAGCATAAGCGGCAATACGGTTTACCCGGAGGTTATTCCTATAAACTACGATAAAATCAATATCCTGCTAATGCCGTTTGGCCTGATTGGCGTTTAAATTTCGTAAAATGCCGCCCCGGTATTGATCAACAAATCTCCCCGAAAAAAAACTCACCGTTAAGAATACTCCTCTTTTACAAGATAAATTTGTTAAGTTTATACATTTCGTCCTGCCGGGGTTTCCGTCGTTTGCACCCCGAATTATAAAAACTATTTGTACGGAACCCCGGCATATAAAAGTGCTTACATTTTACGGTACGCACACTTTCATTTGAACGGCTTCTATGAATAAAAAAGATTTCATCAAAACATAAAAATAAAAAACCGGTGGGTGTATTCTTTCGGGCAACGGAGGGGTTCCGCCAGGAACAGTTTTCCTATAGCTGGCGGAAATCACCGCCGGTACAGAAATACCGCACTCTTTCCATAAATCTTCGATCAATTTCCGGGAGCGTAAGAAGTCAAAAAACACTCGTCATAAAAATGTACATTTGAAAAAAATGTTTTGATGAATAACCAGTACAGGCTCGACAGAAACCAGTTTACAATACTGTCATACAAAGAGGCAGACAGAGCGTTTAGCGACTACAGCCAGCTAAGCTGGCAGGAACGTTTCCGTATCCATCAATACCTCAACTCCATTGCGTATGCCTATGTCGGCCAGGAACCACCAAGAATGGACAAAACAATTTTCTCCTACGGAAAAATAGGCGATGGGCAACATATTTCATAGCGATTTCAGGGATTTTATCCAGGCACTGAATAATAACGGCGTAAAATATTTACTGGTGGGTGGGTATGCCGTTATATTTTACGGGTATTCCCGTACTACCGGCGATATGGATGTTTGGGTTGACTGTACTACAGAAAATTACAGCTTGCTGGTATAGGCTTTCAATGAGTTCATGATGCCGGTATTTGACATGACGGAAGAAAGATTTTTAAAAAAAGAAAAATTTGATGTTTTCAGGTTTGGCGGAAAACCGGTTGCCATTGATATAATGACCAAAATGGCTGCACTGGGTTTTGATGAGTGTTACAAACAAAAACAAATTTTTAATGATGATGGTTTGCTTTTTCCGGTGGTGCATATCAACAATCTAATTACAGCCAAAAAAGTGGCTGGCAGAAATAAAGATTTGGATGACCTTCAGCATCTGCCACCTTTTGAAGAATGATTACACAGGTTTTCGTGCTGCCGGGGATCTGTCAATAACAGTTTTCCAACATAAAGTTAATGCCAGCGGAAACCATCGCCGGGAAAAAGTTGTACAAATGAAATTGACAAACATTCAATCAGCTTTCGCAGCAGGCCTTTTCAAAACAAAATATACCCACAACATGAAAAGTAAAAAGCAGCAATACCATTTTCCCGGAGGATATTCGCTTTTGCAAACGGCGATAGTATCATCCGACTATTTAAAACACCCTATCCGGTTTATTACCAAAAGCCTGGAAAAATTTTCAGGCTCCGCTTACTCTTCATCATTGGGGCCAAACAGGAAAATCATCGTAACCCAGGACCCGGGGTTTATTAGCTACGTTTTAAGAGAGCACCATACCAACTATCAGAAATCTCCCTTTTCTGATCACGTCGCTCAATACTTCGGAAACGGATTATTGTATTCCAAAGGAGAATACTGGCTGAAGCAAAGAAGATTGATACAACCCGCCTTTCACAAAGACAAAATACATGGCTTATACGATATCATGATCAAACGGATCAATGATTTTATATCCACTTTTCCGGTTGGGGAAAAAGTGGACCTGTATCCCCTGGTACACCAGTTGTCCTTTTCTGTTTTAATAAAATCACTATTTGATATCAACCTGTCTTCCAACATCATCGCAGAACTTAGTGAGTTGTTCACCCAATTGCAGGATTTTTTAATGACAGATATTAACCAGCCCTGGCGAAAAATATTTTACCCGTTTACCGGAACTAAAAAAACTAATTTCAAAAAAGCAAAAAGATTAAGGGCTATTATACAAGAGATCATAACACAACGTAAAGCAAGTACCGAAAATTTCAGTGATTTGTTGGATATGCTCTTAAACAGTAAATATGAAGATACCGGTGAAGCAATGACGGATGAACAATTGATTGATGAAGTATTGATATTGATTATAGCCGGCCATGAAACTACTGCTAATAGCCTCGCCTGGCTCCTGCATTTAATTGCCTCCAATAGTGAAATCCAGCAAAAGTTGGCATCCACATTTCACAACAGTACCATTAATGATTCGCTGAATAATGAATACCTTAAAGCCACTATTAATGAAGGAATGCGTTTGTATCCCACCGCATGGATCACCGACCGGGTTGCTATTGAAGATGACCAGTTCGGTGAATATTCATTTCCTAAAAATACTATCATCATCCCTTTCTTTTATGGCGTACACCGCGATGAAAAATTATGGGAGGATGCTTTAAAATTTAAACCGGATAGATTTATGGCGGATGGAAAATTAATTAAATCAAAAAATTATTTTCCTTTTGGAGCCGGGCCAAGAATGTGTATCGGCAATAATTTCGCCATGGCCGAAATGTCATTTTTCGTGCAGGCATTTTTAAATAAATTTCACATTGAATCCACCGGTCAAATCCCGGAAATGAAACCATTGATCACACTGCGGCCGGACAAAGTAATATTAAAGGTTGCCAAAATCAATCCCTGACAACAACCATATAATCGTTACCATATTACATGGAATACCAGTGCACTAAAAAATAAACATTAAGTTTATCATATTTCGCTTGATTGTCAATTTAAACACGCTAAGTCCCTTCTCTTAATTATCTATCTACTTCACTGGTAAAAGCTATGGTTAAAAGAATTATCGTCTGCTTTACAAGATAAATTTGGTAAGTTTATGCATTATTAACCATTGCTGAAAAAGTCTGCATTAAAATATTCCTTATTACAAAACACCTCCATATCACTTCCAATTAAATAAAATAAACATATATCGCTAACTATAAAATTCACACCATTCTAAAATCAAATTATGATGTCATCACGAAGAAAATTTTTACAGCAATCCTCTACGATCCTTGGTGCCGGAGCATTGGTTTCCGCATTTGACAATAAAGCATTTGCCATTTTAAATAACGGGATTGCTCCAAGCGATCAATTGAATATTGGTGCAATTGGGATTAAAGGAATGGGCTGGTCAAATGTAAAGGCTGCCTTAAAAGTAGCTGGTGTAAACCTGGTAGCCGTTTGCGATGTGGACCGGAATGTAATTGACAGCAGGCTGGCGGAATTGGGGAAATTAAATGTAGATGCTTCCAAAATAAAAATCTACGATGATTATAGAAAACTACTGGCACAAAAGGATATTGATGCCGTCATCATTGGCACACCCGATCATTGGCATGCTTTACAAATGATACATGCCCTTGAGGCTGGTAAAGATGTGTATGTGGAAAAACCGGTGGGTAATTCCATTGGTGAATGCAGAAGGATGGTTGCTGCACAACAACGATACAATAAGGTGGTGCAGGCAGGTCAGTGGCAACGCAGCCAGCAGCATTTTAAAGATGCGGTTGATTTTGTACAAAGCGGCCAGTTAGGCAATATCCGCACCGTAAAAGTATGGTGTTACCAGGGTTGGATGAAACCCGGCCCGGTAGTGCCTGATTCAGCGCCACCCGCTGGTGTGGATTACAAACAATGGCTGGGGCCGGCTATTACCAGGCCTTTTAACTCAAGCCGTTTTCATTTTAATTTCAGGTGGTTTTGGGATTATGCCGGCGGATTGATGACAGACTGGGGAGTACATTTACTCGACTACGCATTAATCGGAATGAAGGCGGAATTGCCTATCAGCATCGCAGGCCTTGGAGGCAAATTCGCCTACCCCGATCTGTACGAGGAAACACCAGATACATTGACAACATTGTATGAATTTGATAAATTTAATATGGTGTGGGATTCTGCCATGGGCATCGACAATGGATCTTACGGAAGGGACCATGGTATTGCCTATATCGGCAACAATGGAACGCTCATTTTAAACCGTGGTGGCTGGGAAGTAATTGAAGAAAGACAAAGCAAAAACAAAGTGATTATGCCGCTTCAAAAATCATCTGATAACGGGTTGGATAAACATTGGGAGAATTTTGTAAGCGTAGTGAAGAGCCGTAAAACGGCCGACCTGCATTGCTCTATCCAGGCAGGAGCACATGTGGCCACGGTAGCACAAATGGGCAATATTTCTTTCAGAAGTGGTAAAAAACTTTTGTGGGATAAAGCAAAAATGGCATTTACGGATCAATCAATCAATCAGCAATATTTAATGAAGGAGTATCACAATGGGTACCAATTGCCTAAAGTGTAGCAGGATGGCGATCCCCAAAAAGCAGCCATTCATTATCTAAATTAACCGGAGCCGATAATCAACCCATTATCGGCTCCCTTCATTAAAATCAAAGTCAATAAAGGATAAATGATGAGTAACATTTAAAGCTAATCTATGGTGCAGATAGTTTAATTTTAAGCTACGCTGTTATGTTCCGCTATTTATTTTTAAGCTATACATTTTCATGTTTCCTTTTGCTGATAAGCAATATTTTATCGGCACAATATTATTTTAACAAGCTTACAGAAGAGAATGGATTATCCGATAACCGGGTAACCTGTTTTTTAAAAGACAAAACGGGCTTTTTGTGGGTAGGCACCAAAAACGGCCTCAACCGGTATGATGGGAATACTTTCAAAATATTTAAACCCACTGCAGGCAACTCCATTTCCAATGAAGTCATCAATGATATTGTACAGGACTCATCGGGCAAAATATGGGTGGCCACCATTTCCGGGCTTAATATGTATGATCCGCTAACCAACCGGTGGGAAACCATCATGCCGGCAGGCAGCGATCAAAAGAACGACCTCCCCTCTTACATCTTATGGGATCTGGAGGTGGATGAAAACAATTGTATCTGGATAGTATCCGATGTATGGGATCTTTCGATGTACGATCCGGTTACAAAAAAATTCACTTACTACGATTGGCCGGCTGCTAAACAACAACAACAATTTAGCGCCGCTTCCCGCTACAGGTCAATAAAAAAAATAGTCCGTAAAAACAACCATGAATGGTGGCTGGGTACAACCATCGGCTTATTTTCCGTAGCTATCCAATCGGGGGAATTTACATTTTATGGTGCCGGCTATAACGGTGATATCAGGGATATTCAATATAACCTGCCGGGTGAGGATGTATTTGTTACCGCCGAAAACGGAAGACTATTTAATTATTACGAAAGGCAAAAACAGTACAAAGAAATTGTACCGGTTAACCAATCTTACCCGCCTGTTCAATGGAAATGGGAAAAAAGCAGCTGCATGTTGATGGCGCATCCCAAAGGAATGCTGGAAGTAAATACAGTGAACAGGAAGGCAAACTTAATCATGCCCCGGCCAGCGCTGTCTTCTTCTTTATTTACCGGCGGCACTAATTGTATTTATACCGACAATGCAGGAATCGTTTGGGTGGCTACCAATCTCGGCGTTAATTATTATAACAGCCATAACAACGCTGCTGAATTTATACCGCTTTCCAGCGCAGCAGGTAAAGAAATTGAAGATGGAATGAGCGCTGCCATTTATGATGTGACCGATAGCTCCTATTTTATTACCTCCCTGCATAGCAGGGAAGTGTTTATTATACATGCAAATGCCGGAGGCATCCGTTCCATTCAATCGGCAGGGGGCAAACGCTTTTCTGCCTGCACCAATATCTGCACTGATAACGAAAATAATATCTGGCTACTTACCGCTACGAACGTTTACCGGTACAACCGAAAGAAAAAGCAGTTCCATTTATTTGCCACGCCCAACAATAACCATGAAGTGATTTTTCATGATATGGTGCAGGATAAAAATGGCGATTACTGGCTGGGTACCTGGACGGATGGTTTATACAAATTCAAAACCAAAGAGAAACTTTTTTATAAATTCAGTGAACAGGATGGATTCTACTCAAAAAGCTTTTCAGCCTTACTAAACGACCCTTTTGAAGAGGCCGTTTGGTTAGGAACGTACCAATACGGGATCAACCGTTTCGATTTGAAGAAAGACACTTTTACGGAATATGCCGAGTCAAAGGCCAACCCCGACTACATACAGCTAAATCTCATCAGGGATACAGAGAAAGATGTGGCCGGAAAAATATGGGTAGCCACCCATGGAGCGGGGTTGTACGTATACACCCATGGTAAAAGTTACGCTACTTCTTTTAATCACATCACCTTAAAAAAAGGGCTCACCAGCAGCAGTTATTTTTCAATCACAGCTGATAATAAAAACAGGTTATGGCTTTTAAGCAGCAAAGGGATAAGTGCCATCAGCGACCAGGGAGAATTTTTATACGAAACAGTTCCGCACCCGGTTATTAACTTCTCCAATTATACCCCCGAAGCCCGTTATCCGAAGCGGATTTTTTACAATACCATCAAAAATGAATTACTGGTTCCGGTGGCAGGCGGGCTGCTGTTATATTATCCCGATCAAAAAATACCGCCGGTAAATTTTTCCATTGTACTAACCGGTATTTCGGTAGCAGGACAACCGATGATGTATGATTCATTGTATTTGCAAAAACAACAGGTCGAAATACCTTTCCGGTCCAATTCATTGTGGTTTCAGTTTGCTGCTTTAAAATATGCCGGTATCAGCAATATCATGTATGAGTACAAACTACACCAGGATGATGAAGCCTGGGTTCTACTGCCCAATTCAAATACGATTAACTTCCCTTCCCTTTCCGCCGGAAAATATACATTTATGATCAGGGCAAAAGACGGAGAGGGTAATATTTCTGCCAACACAGCATCTTTTTCATTTCAGATTCAACCACCATACTGGCAAACAGGCTGGTTTTATATAATGGTGGCAGCAGCAATTGGCTTGTTATTTTATGCCATTTACCGATACCAGTTAAATAAAAAACTGGAAGTGGAGCGTTTGCGTCTGCGGATTTCCCGCGACCTGCACGATGATATTGGCTCTGCGCTCAGTTCTATCAGTATCCTCAGTAAGGTAGCCTTAAACAAGGGGGAAAAAGACGCCGCCCTTACGGCTTATCTTTCAAAGATCAATGAATCTTCTGCTCAATCAATGGAAAGCATGAGTGATATTGTATGGGCCATCAATCCCACAAATGATACATTGGAATCTATTATGAGCCGGATGAAAGAATTTGCTGCCGATCTTTGCGAAGCAAAAGGAATTGAACTGGATTTCATTTTACCGCAGGAGTTGGAAAAGTTATCTTTTAATTTATACAAAAGGAAAAATCTCTTCCTGGTATTTAAAGAAGCAGTAAACAACGCAGCGAAGTACAGCGGATGCAAACAATTGAAGGTAGCGTTTGAAAGGCCGGGCAATAAAATAAAAATGACGGTAACTGATGATGGAAATGGATTTGATAAAGGAACTATTACCGGTGGAAATGGTTTGCGCAATATGAAAGAAAGAGCAAGGGAATGCGGTGGAAATTTACAGGTAGATACGATTATCAAAAAAGGAACGAAAATAATATTGGAAATGCCGGTCACCCGATTTGGGGGATAAAAAAAATAGCCAATTCATTAATTTAGCAAGATGGTTACTACAATTCATATCTATGATGATAACAATGCCTTACGCCATGGATTGGAAGAATTACTTTCTTTATCGGATGAGTTTGTTGTAACCGGTAGTTTTGAAAATTGTTTATCGGCAGGGCCGGAGGTAAAAAAAAGCCCTCCCGATGTAATACTGATGGACATTGACATGCCGGGCATGACGGGCATTGAAGCGGTGAAAAATATCAGGGCATTCAATAAGGACGTTTACATTATCATGCTCACCGTATTTGATGATAACGCACATATCCTCGATGCCATTTGCGCAGGCGCTTCCGGTTATTTGCTTAAGAAGAATGTATCTGAAAAACTGGTACCAGCCATCAAAGACGTACTCGCCGAGGGAGCCTCGCTTAGTCCCGCTGTTGCTAAAATGATTATTGCTTCTATGCAGCAATCCAACTCCGTTCATTCTTATGACTTTTCAAAAAGGGAAAAAGAAATACTTACCCTCCTCTGCAAAGGCAACAGCTATAAAATGATGTCAGCTCAGCTTGGGATTACGTTTGAAACCGTTAGAACCTATATAAAAAAAATTTACGAAAAATTACAGGTTCATTCTGCAACTGAAGCGGTGAGCAAGGCGATAAATGAAAGGCTGGTGTAAAAGTGATATCCAGGCCCTAACCTTGCTTCTCTCCCTAAAACCACTACCTGCGATGAAGGGAAAGGAATGGTGCTTCCAAACATATCCCGACATTGTATCCCTACATCAGCCATTAATCTTCGTAATAAAGTATTCCTAACCCATGGCTTTGGTTTGAACATTCCGATGCTAAAATAACGTTTTACAATCATACTATTTTTCAGGGGCCCTTCGGAGGATTTAGGGGCCCTCCCCCTTTTTGGGGTTGCTTACCACCCGCACGATATAAAACTTTGTTTAAAAATTTATTTATGAAAACTATCTTTTTACTTACTATCTGTTTCCTTGCCGCCACCACAACCAATGCCCAGTTGCCAACTTTGCAATGGGTGAATGAAATGGTGGGAACAAATAGTAAAACCCTTGCTACCGATCCTTCAGGCAATGTGTATATGCTCGGTAATATGGGCGCAGGAAGCACCCTTGATGTTGACCCGGGTCCTGGCGTTTATACTTTAAATGGCGACGATGGTACCACTATTATTTATAAACTAAACACTGCCGGTCAGTTTGTTTGGGCAAAACAACTTCCCGACATTTCTCCTGAGTGCATACAGGCAGATGCAGCCCAAAATGTTTACCTGGTGGGTTATTACGTATTAACCAAAGATTTTGATCCTGGCCCCGGAGTATTTAATTTAACTACAGTGAGCCAGAATGATATTTTCATTTTAAAACTGGATCCGGATGGTAATTTTTTATGGGCCAAAAGCCAGGGCGGCACCCAGGCAGACCTTGCTTACTCCGTCGCCATAAGTGCAACAGGAATTGTGTATACCACCGGGTATTTTATTGGCACGTCCGATTTTGATCCCGGCGCAGGTGTCACAAACATAACATCCGGCATCCAGGGTGATACTCATGTTTCAGCGTTAGATGCCAATGGTAACTTTTTATGGGTAAAGCAAATACCCGGAGGTTTTAACCAGGCACATTCCATTACCACCAATGCCCTTGGAAATATCGTTGTTGCTGGTGAATTTTCTGGTACAAAAGATTTTGATCCCGGACCAGGTGTTTTTAATTTAACTGCGACTGTTGGCGGGGCCGATATTTATATTTTAAAATTAGATGGACTGGGAAATTTCGTATGGGCAAAATCCGTAGGTGGCCCTAACTCGGAATTGGATGGAGCAGTTGCACTCGATCCAACGGGAAATGTATATGCAACCGGCCGCTTTGCCTTAACCGGTGACTTCGATCCGGGCCCGGCAACATTTAATTTAACGTCTTTTGGCGGTACAGACATATTTGTAGTAAAATTAAATGCCAGTGGCGTTTTTACCTGGGCCAAACAAATGGGAGGCATTTTAAACGATGCCCCTTTAGACATTACAGCAGATGCATCAGGCAATGTTCTTACCACCGGTATTTTCAATGATGTTGCAGACTTTGATCCCGGTGTGGCAACCTTTAATTTAACAACGAACGGATCCAATGATATTTTCATTTCAAAGCTAAATACAGACGGAGATTTTGTTTGGGCAGTAGGATTTGGGAGTAGTACTTCTGAAGATAGAGGCAATGGCATTTCGGTGGATCTCGCAGGGAATGTTTACGCAACCGGTAATTTCCAGGGGCAGGTAGATTTTGATCCAGGTCCCGGGGTGGCGATATTGCTTCACGGTAACACGAGCATTTTTGTGCTCAAATTTGGGCCTGCCGGGGGACCGTTACCGGTAACGTTAATCAATTTTTCAGGCACAGCTACCAAAAAAGGAATTGCTTTGCAATGGCAAACCGCACTGGAAATAAATACCAGCCACTTTGAGATTGAATGGAGTGAAGATGGCCTGCATTTTAAAAAAATTGCGTCACAAAATGCTGCGGGAAACAGCACTGCCATATCAACGTATAGTTACCTGCATGCATCGCCGGTTAACGGCGAAAATTATTACCGGCTGAAAATGCTGGACATCGATGGCAGGTTTACCTTGTCAGGTATAGTAAAGATCAATACAAAGCTTCCCTCAATCCTTGTTACCGCATTTCCAAATCCTGTTATCAATTTACTGGAACTGAATATCCGGGCGCTAAAAAATGAAACTATCGTGGTTTACCTGCACAGTGCGGATGGTAAAACTATTTCATCCAAATTGTTGAATGTAGTAAAAGGAAGCAACAGGTTTCAATGGAACATGCAAACGGTTCCCCCTGGCAGGTATTTTATTTCGACAGGCAATGGTCAGTTTAAAACCATCCCCATCCACAAACAATAATAAAATTCCAGGTTATGAAAAAAATAATTGCTTTATTGATGCTGCTTGCCAGCCAGCAATGGCTTACTGCACAAAGTGTAGGCATTGGCACCAACAGTCCGAGTGCTGGTGCCGCACTGGATGTACAAAGCACCAGCAAAGGAATGCTGGTACCCAGGATGAGCACCGCACAACGGGATGCGATCACTCCTGCACCCGCAGGGTTACTTGTATTTGACAATTCCACCGGTTCTTTTTGGTTTAAGGGTAACAACAACTGGATAGAACTGGTAGATACCGCAAAAAGCACCTGGAGAAAAAACGGGGATAATACTTATACAGGCGTTGGTGCCAATATTGGTGTAAGAACCACCAGCCCGAAATACCCATTGGATGTTTTTACCAATGATGCCCTGGATGGATACGCCATGCGGCTGAGAAATCCCAACTCAACGGCAGGTACTAAAACGTCTTTATTATTATCCAGTTCAAACGTTTTCCTCCCCGGGCCAAGCTATGGTGCATCGGCTATAACCTCGCTTGCTGGCTTTGCCAACAGTCAGCATTTATTATTTTCCACCTCCAGGTTTCTTTTAGGACCCGAAGAAAGAATGCGGATTGACAGCAGCGGGAATGTTGGCATAGGACTTACCCTGCCTGAAACCAAACTTCATATTGTTGCAGGTACGGATGTAACCAATACCGATGGGGGGTTTTTACAGTTAGGGTTTACCAACGGCCGTAATATAGGTATAGATGATAATGAAATACAACAGCGAAATAACGGGGTACCTGCAAAACTCACTTTGCAAAACGGGGGTGGAGGCTTGCAAGTGGGTAATAGCACCGGTACGTTTAATTTTTTAGCTACCGGCGAATTAACCCGCAACGGCATTACCGGCACATCGGATATACTGCCACTTAGTTATGGCAAAGTCTTATTTGACGGCACCAAACTGGGTGGTACCAATAATTTTACAGTAACCAGGGTAAGCACAGGTAATTATGATATCACCCTTCCCAATGTTACCAACCTGTATGCAAACCAGGATGATTATACCATCCTGGTTACGCCATTTAAAAAACAGAATTATGCGGGCAATTCATTTGCCGCCACTGCGCTTTGCACCATTAACAGTAACAACACCATCAAAATTTATATCCGGGAGTTTGATGTAAATTACAATAACATAAGTTGTAATTGTTATAATGAAACAAGGACCTTCACCTACATCACCAGTCTGCCTACCTATGTAGCCACGGATGCCAGTTTTAGTTTTATTATTTATAAGATGTAAGAATGGCCTTGCGCTGGCGGGAACTTTAATCGCAGGTATCCGCAAAGGGCATGTACAGCGGATGCATCAATAATTAATTTGAACACCATTATAGCACGGCGAACCAAAGGTATAAGTACTTTCACTCAATTTTTAAATGCGCTGATCCGGTACTATTATTTTTCAATACATTCGTCTGTATTTATTCAAAACCCTAAAAAACTCAACATGCAAAAACCTGAAGCCAATTACAACATGATTGACTGGTGGAAAAAAACAGTCTTCGAAAACTACGCTAACTTTAAAGGCAGGGCAAGAAGGGCCGAATATTGGTATTTTGTTTTAGGGAATTTTTTACTGATCATTCCGTTTTATGCATTAGCGATTATCGGAACTTTAAATGAGAATACTTTACTCTTAACAGCAGGCGTTATTGTGTATGCTTTAGTTATTCTCGCTACCATCGTTCCAGGTTTAGCTGTTGTTGTAAGGCGTTTACACGATATCAACAAAAGCGGCTGGTATTATTTTATTTCACTGATACCACTTATTGGCGGAATTATTTTGCTGGTATGGCTTTTTAAAGATGGCGACAGATTCGAAAATAATTATGGGAAGGACCCAAAAAATATAGACGAACCGGAATTTGACTTTGAAGAAACGGTAAAATATTAATGCTATAAATACTAAAAATGCCCTGCCCAAAATAAGCAGGGCATTTTTAGTTTGCATCAATGGTAATTTGGTTGTATTGGGAGAACATGTTTCCCCCTTCCTCAAAATAAAAAGAAGTAATCCGTTGTGTTAAGTAAAAGCTTTATTTCCTGAAAGTTTATTTCCTGTTTCTAAAACTGGTGAAAAGACATTGAAACAAATTGCAACACTTCCGGTAAAGCTGTACGCCAGTAAGTCCAGTTGTGTGCCCCGTCTCTTATACGAAATTCGTGTGGTATTTCTTTTTTGCGCATGGCGATATGAACAAGACTATTTCCCTCATATAAAAAATCATCATCGCCACAGTCGATGTACCAACGCACGGCTTTTTTATTATTATCCGGCATACTGTTTACCAGTTCCAGCACACTCTGCCGTTTATAATAAGCCGTTACAGATGTATCAGCAATATTGTTATTCTCACGCCGGAGCCTTGCCCTGGTGCTGTCAAGATTTGCAGGACCCGTTCCTGCACTCAGCGGGCATGCGGCAGCGAATAATTCAGGATGGTGCAGGGCATAGGTAAAAGTGCCGTCACCACCCATGGATAAGCCAGCTATTGCACGGTACCGCTTTTCTGTCTTTATACGATAGGTCTTTTCAATAAAGGGCATAAACTCCTGGAAGAAAAAGTCTTCATATCTCCAGGTGTTGGTAGCGTCATTTGAATAGCCTCTTCTTCCCGTATTGGCATCAGGCATCACGATGATCATTGATGTGGCAATACCTTCACGGATTGTTTTGTCGGTAATATTTTGCACTTCGCCAAACTGTACCCAGCCGGTGTGGTCATCGCCGCCGCCATGCAGCAGGTACAATACCGGGTAGCTCCTCTGGGAACTTTCATAATCCGGCGGAAGATAGATCGCATATTTCCGGTCCATATTCAACAACTTACTTTTCAGCGAAAGATTGTCGGAAACTTTTCCTGTTTGACACATAACAGCAAAAGAGATATATACCAATGCAACAAGGATGGAGATCTTTTTCATACAGCGATTTTTATTCTAAAAGTAATCAAGAAACGCCAAAATAAAATGGACGGGTATTCAAAAGGTGCGTTTAAAATTGACGCGTTAGGTTTAACGCTGCGGGCGGTGAAGACAGCGCCAACAGCTGAAATAAAGCATGCAAATATCGCTAACAATAAAATTCACACCATTTTAAAATCAAATTATGATGTCATGGAGACGAAAATTTTTACAACAGGAAGATTTGCTTACAGCGACCTGTATGAAGAAACGCCTGATACGCTCACCAATTTATTCGAATTTGAAAAATTCAACCTGGTGTGGGATTCTGCAATGGGCATCGACAATGGTTATTACGACAGTGACCATGGTATTGCATATTCGGCAACAATAGAACGCTCATTTTAAGCCGAAACGGATGGGAAGTAATTGAGGAAAAACAAAGCAAGAATAAAATAATCACGCCATTGCATACGTCATACGAGAATGGAGTTGAAAAACATTTGGAGAATTTTGAAAAAGCAGGAAAATGGGTAAAGCTTTGGAATTGCATTGCACTATCCAGGCGGGCGCCCGTTTTGTAACGGTTGCACAAATGGGGAATATTTCGCTCCGGAGCGGGGAAAAATTATTCTCGGTTAAAACAAAAATGGCATTCACCGACGAACCGTTCAACCAGCTATTCTTAATGAAGGAATACCATAATGGGTTCCCATTGCCAAAGGTTTAGCAATGCGAAAAATTTGAATCCGGCGGGATAGGGATGCCTTCGAAATTGCTTACATTTACAAGGCATATAAAAATAAACTAATTGCCTGCTGATGATTTTAAGATATGTACAAATTAAATTTAAGAGGGGCTTTCGATTCCTTTTCCTTTTTTTAATTTTAGGTTTTCCTGTATTATTATCAGCTCAGCTTTGGCCGGGTAATTTAGGATTACCTATTGTAAACATGACATTTGGGAAAGGAGGGGGCGCACCATTGCCTGCAGGTAGCTCTTCCTACACATATACCCGTGGTTGTCCATTGCCGGGTGCTTATTCCATTGAACACTTTTTATTCGGATGCGCCGGTAATACCTGGTTAGTGCTTACGGGAGATCATACTGGTGATTTTGATGGGAACTATATGTTGGTAAACGGAGCAACAGTTGCAGGAACGATACTGGTGGATACCGTTAAAGGACTTTGTAACAATACAACTTACCAGTTTTCAGCGTGGATTACCAATTGTATGAAAGATAACGCCTGCGGTGGCTCGCCGGGATTACCCAACCTTACCTTATCAATTGAAGACTTGTATGGTAATATTTTAAGTTCTTATAATACCGGGAATCTGCCGGTTACAGGTAATAAGACATGGGTGGAATATGGAACCTGGTATACTACACCGGCCAATGCCACTAATCTTATAATACGAATAAAAAGTAACCAGGGCAGTTCCTGCGGCGATGGAGTTGTATTGGATGATGTAACCTTCAGATCTGCAGGTCCTGCCATAACTATCACACTCAATGGAAATGGCAATGCTACGATAATTGACCTTTGTAAAGGTTACTTAAATCCACTGCAACTGCAATGTGCCTATACTGCAGGATTTAACAACCCTGTGGTACAATGGCAGGAAAGCAGGGATACTGGTAAAATATGGCATGATATACCCGGAGCAACATCAGTCAGCTATTTTATTCCACACAGGAATGATAGTGTTATATTATTCAGGATGGGACTTTCTGAAAAAAGCAATGCCGGCAATAGTAACTGCACTATCTATTCTGAAAGAATATGGACCAACGTACATCCATTGCCCGCTTCTTCTCCAATGAAACAGGAAGTCGGTTGTTTAAATAAGGTTATTGCACTAAAAGCTTCACCAGGCTTCTTAAAATACCAATGGACCGGACCCAATAATTTTCAAAGTAAACTGGCCGAGCCAATAATATCCGATCTGCAGAATATAAACATGGGACTATATACCGTACTGCTTACAGCAGACTTTGGTTGTACAGCAATTGATACTATTCAATTGAATATTTTCCCCGGAACAAATATTTCCACTAAAAACAGTTATGATGTGTGTGAAGGAACTACTATAAATTTATCATCCACCGGAACAGGTTCGTATGAATGGATGCCTGCCACCGGTTTGTCCAATGCTTTTATCCCCAACCCAGTAGTTACACCAACTGATTCTATTCAATATAAAGTGATTTTAAAAAATATATATGGCTGTAAAGATTCCGCATGGGTCAATATAAATGTTTATAAAAATTTAGTGGTAAATGCCGGACCGGATAAAACAATTTTACTGGGCGACACGATTATGCTGGATGGCGTAATTAAAGGAACAGCAGTTAATTTTTATTGGTCTGCTTCCAACTCTATAAGCAATATAACAAGTGCTACACCTTCCGTATTCCCCGACATCGACACACATTATATACTCAATGCCGTATCAACATTTGGTTGTGGTAGTTCAAGCGATGAAGTTATTATAAAAGTCTTTAAAAGGATTTTAGTGCCCAATGCATTTTCGCCAAATGGAGATGGTAAAAATGATATTTTTCGTGTTCCCACGTTCAATAGTTACCAGCTTGTATCCTTTAAGATATTTAACCGGATGGGGTTTAATGTTTTCAATTCCTCCAACCCCTCACATGGCTGGGATGGAAATGTAAAGGGACAGCCCCAGGGAACGGGCTTATATATTTATTTCATTGAAATGAAAACAATCAACCGCAAAAAGATAAGCCTGCATGGGGGCCTGATGTTGCTTAGATAATTGTGTTTACCACTTACGTAGCTGTTGTTATACTATGCAAGGGATAAATGAGTGACGTTTAATTTTGTTTTTTAAACACTTAAAAACAGGCTTCATCTAATTTTAAACGTAGTTAAAGTTACACAATGACAATAAGTACAAGGGCGATGCCTGATTGCGCATGCAGATAGGGATGATGCCCAATGCTTCACTGCCCGGACAAAAAATCTTATTCACGTTTTTACCCCCGTGAAGTATAAGTAATAACGGCTATTTGCCGGGCAATTCAGCCCTTGAGTACGAACCGGCAAAAAAAAGGAGCAAGAAATTAATCCTGCTCCTTCTTTCTTTCATTAGCAAATAAGCTAATCAACAATTTATCGAATTACTCTTCTTCGTCAAAACTCATCGCTTCTTTAGTCGTCATCAGCAATTCGTATTCTTCCTTGCTACCTACGATCATGTTTTCAAACTCACGTAAACCTGTACCAGCCGGAATCGGATGACCCGTGATTACGTTCTCCTTCAATCCCAACATCAAATCAAGCTTACCATTGATAGCGGCGCTGCTCAATACCTTGGTGGTTTCCTGGAAGGACGCTGCTGATATCCAGCTTTGTGTACCCAATGAAGCTTTTGTAATACCCAACAACAACGGTGAAGATGTTGCAGGTGAGGCATCACGGTATTCCACCAGTTTTTTATCTGCTCTTCTTAAGATTGAGTTCTCTTCTCTTAAATCACGCAATGTAACGATCTGGCCGGATTTTAATTTTGAACTTTCACCGGAGTTGGTAACTACCTTCTTGTCGAAGATGTTATCATTCTCTGTGTTAAAGTCCAACTTATCTTCTGTATCTCCTTCTAAGAATATGGTATCACCCGCATCTTCGATGGTTACCTTACGCATCATCTGGCGAACAATTACTTCTACGTGTTTGTCATTGATCTTCACCCCCTGCAGGCGATATACTTCCTGTATTTCATTTACCACGTATTCCTGTACCGCAAATGGTCCTTTAATTGACAGGATATCTGCCGGAGCAGTTTGTCCATCACTTAATGCCGCACCTGCTTTTACAAAGTCACCATCCTGTACCAGGATCTGGCGGGTCAGTGGCACTAAGTATTTTCTTACCACACCATCTTTTGCTTCTACAATGATTTCCCTGTTACCACGCTTGATATTTCCAAAAGTAACCACACCATCAATTTCACAAACCACCGCAGGGTTACCTGGGTTACGTGCTTCAAATAATTCTGTTACCCGTGGCAAACCTCCCGTGATATCCTTCAGTTTACTCAATACCCTTGGTATTTTAACCAATACCTGTCCTGCCCTTACTGCATCACCTTCTTCCAGTACGATATGACTTCCTACCGGTAAGTTATAGCCTTTGGTTTCCTTGCTACCCTCAATGATAATAGAAGGCAACTTGGTTTTATCTTTTGTTTCAATTACCACTTTTTCCTTATGACCGGTTTGTTCATCCGCTTCTTCCCGAACGGTAACACCTTCTATCACTGCTTCAAATTTCACTTCACCTATAATTTCAGAAACGATTACGTTGTTGAACGGATCCCATGTGCAAATAACTTCTCCCTTGGTAACTTTCTGGCCGTCTTTTACATTCAGCGTAGCACCGTAAGGAATGTTATTGGTAGTTAATAAACGGTCGTTCTTCACATCCATGATACGAACCTCACCGGTACGTCCGATAACCACATTGATTTTCTTGCCCTCAGCATCTTCTGTTGCTACTGTACGCAAACCATCAAACTGGATTGTTCCGTCAAACTTGGCCGGCATTGTAGATTCTACCGAAGCAGAACCAGCCACACCACCCACGTGGAAGGTACGTAAGGTTAACTGTGTACCCGGCTCACCAATACTTTGAGCAGCGATGATACCAACAGCATCTCCTTTTTGTGCGGTATACCCTGTAGCCAGGTTTTTACCATAACATTTAACACAAACACCACGCTTGCTTTCGCAGGTCAATACAGAACGTATCTCTACACTTTCTATACTGCTTTGCTCAATTTTATGCGCCAGTTCCTGTGTAATTTCCTCACCGGCCTTTAATAATAATTCTTCAGTAACCGGGTCAAATACATCATGTAATGACGTACGACCTTCTATCCTGTCTGCCAGGTTCTCAATAATATCTTCGTTGTCTTTTAAGGCTGAAGTTGCAATACCACGCAAGGTTCCGCAATCTTCATCATTGATCACCACATCCTGCGCCACATCCACCAAACGACGTGTTAAGTAACCGGCATCTGCTGTTTTCAACGCCGTATCCGCCAAACCTTTACGGGCACCATGCGTAGAGATAAAGTACTCCAATACATTTAGCCCATCTTTAAAGTTAGACAAGATCGGATTCTCAATGATCTCACTTCCTGACGAACCTGATTTACGAGGTTTGGCCATCAATCCCCTGATACCAGCCAACTGCTTAATCTGCTGCTTACTACCACGGGCACCTGAATCAAGCATCATGTACACAGAGTTGAAACCTTGCTTATCTGCCGCCAGTTCACGAATCAATGTTTCTGTAATCCTGGTATCTACCCTACTCCAGATATCCACCGTTTGGTTATAGCGTTCATTATTGGTAATTAAACCCATATTGTAGTTATCCCAAACCTCATCCACTTCTACCGTTGCGTTGTCGATCAATTGTTGCTTGATATCCGGAATGATCAGGTCATTAATATTAAAGGACAATCCACCGCGGAATGCCATCCGGTATCCCAGTGTTTTGATGTCATCCAAAAATTTAGCGGTGATTGGAACGTTGGTCCATTTAATGATGTCACCAATAATCTCTCTTAAAGATTTTTTGGTTAACAATGCATTGATGAAACCTACCGCCTTTGGAACGTGCTGGTTAAATAACACCCTGCCAACAGTTGTTTCTATTAATTTGTATGTTAAAGTACCATCATCATTTCTGTAGTTGGCCTTTACTTTTATGTGTGCATGTAAATCAACCTTCTGCTCATTGTATGCAATGATCACTTCTTCTGCAGAGTAGAATGCTTTTCCTTCGCCTTTTACTTTTTCTGTTTCGGTTGATTTTTTTCCCTTGGTGATATAATACAATCCCAATACCATGTCCTGGGAAGGAAGGGTGATTGGCGTACCATTCTGCGGGTTCAAAATGTTGTGAGATGATAACATGAGTAACTGTGCTTCCAATACAGCAGCATTGCTTAATGGAACGTGCACCGCCATCTGATCACCATCAAAATCCGCATTGAACGCTGTTGTTACCAACGGGTGCAACTGGATCGCTTTACCTTCAATCAATTTTGGCTGGAAAGCCTGGATTGACAAACGGTGAAGTGTTGGGGCCCTGTTCAACATGATCGGGTGACCCTTCAAAATATTTTCAAGGATATCCCAGATAACAGCTTCTTTTTTATCTACCAGTTTACGGGCAGATTTCACTGTTTTAACGATACCTCTTTCAATTAATTTTCTGATAATAAATGGCTTGAACAGTTCAGCCGCCATATCTTTTGGTAAACCGCACTCATGCATTTTCAACTCGGGTCCTACCACAATTACAGAACGACCTGAATAATCTACACGTTTACCCAATAAGTTTTGACGGAAACGTCCCTGTTTACCCTTCAATACGTCACTCAAAGATTTCAATGCACGTCCACCTTCTGCTTTTACCGCATTTGATTTACGGCTGTTATCAAACAATGAATCGATCGCTTCCTGCAACATCCTTTTTTCATTACGAAGGATCACTTCAGGCGCCTTGATTTCTAACAACCTTTTCAAACGATTGTTACGGATAATAACACGACGATAAAGATCATTCAGATCAGAAGAGGCGAAACGGCCACCATCCAATGGAACAAGCGGGCGTAATTCCGGTGGAATAACCGGGATGTATTGCATTACCATCCACTCGGGGCGGTTGTTAATTCTTGTATTTGCATCACGGAAACTTTCTACCACACTCAAACGCTTCAAGGCATCAGCTTTACGCTGTTGTGAAGTTTCGTTAGCAGCAGAGTTACGCAGATCGAAACTCAATTGATCCAGGTCCAAACGCTCAAGCATGGCATGAACCGCTTCTGCTCCCATCTTAG
>JANPIJ010000467.1:0-17829 GCA_031424955.1 Ferruginibacter sp.
AAAATCCGGGTACCACAGCATCAACACCTGCTCCTGCTGTTGCCGTATTATACACGAGCAATGCATCTGCAGGATTAGTAACGGGCGTTGCCGTGTTAGCGCCAGTCAATGCGATCCTTGGTACAAGCATTCCTTTGTTAGTGCTGCTTACATCCAATTGGGCAGATGCATGTGGAGTACTGGTGCCAATACCTGCTGATTGGGCTTTCAGGCCATTACCTGTTACAAGCACTATCATGATACAAACTATCTTTTTCATGATGGTTCTATTTAGCAACAATATTTGTTGTCAGTTTGGTTATTGCAGTTTTTAATTCATCTAATTGTTTCTGATTGATTTCTATTACAGCCTGCTGTTCCTGAATTGCCTTAACAATGGGTGCAATAAAATCGTTGTACCTGACGCTGTACATGCCGGCGTCATCTTTTGAAACAATGCCGGTATTCACTGCGCCAATGCTGTTGAGTGTTTCTTCCACTTCCTGCGCAATAAAACCATATTCTGTTTTGTGTTTATCATCGTTATTGCGGTAATACGACACTGGGTTGAGTGCTTTAATAAAATCCAAACCAAGCGCTGCTTTTTGGATACCGCTCTTACTTCTTCTATCTGAAGTTATCGTCCAGGGTACTTCTATAGCCGCAAAAATTATGGCGGTATTACCAATTCTAACCTGGTTACTACCTGATGAGCTCGCCACACTGGCATCACGGCCAATACCGATATTGTTAGATCCTGTGACGTATCGAAGTGCCTGCATACCAATGGCAGTATTATTATTTCCTGTTGTGTTATTGGAAAGTGCAGCTTCCCCAACTGCCGTATTATTACTTCCACCGGTATTCAACTCGAGCGCCCACGCCCCGTTTGCTGTATTGTAAAGTCCATTTAGGTTTTTAATTAGTGCCCCAAATCCGGTAGCCGTATTATAATGCCCGGTTGAATTGGCTTTAAGTGCTTCGAAGCCGGTTGCAGTGTTGCCATGCCCTGTTGTATTGTTGTAGAGCGCCGATGAACCCATTGCAGTGTTTGAATAGCCAGTGCCATTAAAATAAAGTGAACCTATTCCATTTGCAGTATTATCGCTTCCTGTAGTATTGCTTATGAGTGTAAATGCGCCGACAGCCGTGTTGGAATTTCCTGTGCTGTTGAGGGCTAATGAATTCACTCCATTTGCAGTGTTATCATTGCCGGTTGTGTTGTAGAAAAGTGACTGGTAGCCGGTGGCAGTATTACGGCTTCCGGACGTATTGTCGTGAAGCGCATTCGATCCGTGAGCAGTATTCCTGCTTCCTGTTGTGTTGGTAGCAAGTGCCTGGTAACCATTTGCAGTATTATAATTTCCGGTGGTATTATTACTCAATGAAAAATAGCCAACAGCTGTATTATAGCTTGCCGTAGTATTATCGTGAAGAGCCAGGTAGCCAATTGCTGTGTTGCGTTCGCCTGTTGTATTTGAATACAACGTTTGAAAGCCATTAGCGGTATTCTCACTTCCGGTGGTGTTAAAATACAGTGCATTACTTCCGTTGGCTGTATTGCCTGCACCTGTTGTGTTTAACTTGCCTGCAAATTTTCCGATAAAAGTATTTCCTGATGCGGTAGAGTTATATAGACCAGCTTCTTTACCTATAAAAACATTATCAGTTCCTGTGGTATTTATTGCACCCGCATTGTGGCCGATAAAAGTATTGCCGCCGACAGTATTTTTATTACCGGCATCCCTGCCAACCAGTGTATTGCCGGTTGATAATGTATTGGTGTATCCTGCTCCACTTCCGAGGTATGTATTATCCGTTGCCGTAGTATTGGAGTAGCCTGCCTGCGAACCTACAAATGTGTTGTTGCCGATGCCCACACCAAAATGAGCATATCCGGCATGGTCGCCGATCATCGTGTTGTTCGCTGTTTCAGTTCCACCGCCTGTAAGGTCGCCGAGGAACACATTGTTTTTCCCGGCATCCAATCTTCCAGTGGCAATATTGTTTTGCCGGAAACTGATTGGCACATTGGTAGTAGTACCTATAAAATGTGTTCCATCTACTACATTGTTATTACCGGTAAGCCCCCAGCCACCACCACTGCCGCCTGTTGTAATCTCTACCCAGCTGGTACCGTTGTAAAACCAAAAAGTATTGGTGGTATTATCAAATACCAACAACCCAAGTGCAGGCGTGGAGATCGCCGATCTTTCTACAGAAGTCATACGTGGCACAAGCATTCCTTTTGTAATACTGCTTACTTCTAGCTGCGCAGAAGCATTCGGGGTTGTGGTGCCAATGCCTACACTTTGAGCGCTCACCCATTGATAGGTTGCAAACAATAATTGTAAGAAGGTTATTATCTTTTTCATTATGAAAGTTTTTTAAAGTTTACACCTTTTAAAAAGGTGTAAACTTTATTTTGAACTATTATCATTGATCAGCTTATTCAGCAGGGCTTTTAATTCATCAATTCCTTTTTGCTGGGTTTGTATGATGGACTGTTGCTGCTGTATCGTTTTTACCATGGGTGCAATCAAATCGTTGTAACGCATGCTGTACATGCCTTTATCATCTTTTGTGATGATGCCATTGTTTGCTGCTCCCCACTGGTTTAAAGTTTCTTCCAGTTCCTGTGCTATAAAACCGTATTCTATTGTATGTTTATCATCATTAATTCGATAGTAGGAAACAGGGTTCAGGCTTTTAATAAATTCCAGCCCGGGGGTTGTGTTATTTATACCGGCTTTTTTTCGCCTGTCTGAAGTTATAAACCAGGGTACTGCAATAGCCGCAAGGGTTATAGCACTGTTCCCAATCCGAACCTGGTTACTTCCTGCCGGGAATGGTACATCTGCATCACGGCCAATACCAATATTGTTTTCTCCTGTTGTTACATTGTCAAGCGCTTCAAATCCGATGGCGGTATTGTAACGTCCCGTTGTGCTACCCGACAGCGCATCAGTTGCAACGGCCGTATTACCTTGTCCGTTAGAATTCGAATAGAGCGACTTCCATCCGATTGCGGTATTTGAAATTCCGATACTATTATTAAAAAGAGTTTCAAACCCGGTAGCAGTATTGTAAAATGCGTTCGAATTGGTAAAGAGTGCATTGGCGCCGCTTGCCGTGTTACCATGTCCGGTTGTATTGCTGTTGAGTGCCGATGATCCTAACGCGGTGTTAGCAAAACCATCTTTGTTATTGAGGAGTGCTTCAAACCCCGTTGCTGTATTATCATTTCCGTCGGTATTATCATGAAGCGCCGATTCTCCGTAAGCAGTGTTATTTATTCCAAGCCTGTTGAGGTATAATGCTTCTGACCCATTTGCAGTATTATTATCTTTTGCCCTGGAACTTTTAAGCGCCAGGGCTCCACTGGCGGTATTGGCGTTTCCTGTGGCATTGGTACTGAGTGAACTCCAGCCATTAGCGGTATTGGCCATTCCTGTTTCATTCGAAAGCAATGCATCATAACCATGCCCGGTATTGTCTTCACCAGTTGTGTTGGCATTAAGTGAATAATAGCCAACGGCAGTATTGAAGTTTGCCGTAGTATTAGCGTGAAGGGCCAAATAGCCAATTGCTATGTTGCGGTCTCCTGTTGTGTTAAAGTAAAGCGACTGGTATCCATTAGCAGTGTTGGCAAAACCGGTAGTATTAAAATAAAGTGCGTTACTTCCATTGACAGTATTGCCTGCACCGGTGGTATTTAATTTACCTGCAAATTTTCCAATAAAAGTATTTCCCGATGCGGTAGTGTTATTCAGACCAGCTTCTTTACCCACAAAAACATTATCGGTTCCTGTAGTATTTATCGCACCCGAATTGTGGCCAATAAAAGTATTGCTGCCGGCGGTGTTTTTATTGCCGGCGTATTTACCAATCATTGTATTGCCGGTTGATAATGTGTTGGTATAGCCTGCTCCGCTACCCAGGTATGTATTATCTGTTGCCGTTGTATTGGAATATCCTGCCTGCGAACCTACAAATGTGTTGTTGCCGATACCGACACCAAAATGGGCATATCCGGCATGGTCACCAATCATTGTGTTGTTTGCTGTTTCAGTTCCGCCGCCTGCCAGATCACCCAGGAAGACATTGTTTTTCCCGGCATCTAATCTCCCGATGCTGATATTGTTTTGCCGGAAGCTTATCGGAATGTCGGTAACCGTTCCGATAAAATTGGTACCATCTACAGCACCACTGTTACCGGTAAGTGTCCAGCCTGTACTGCCGCCGGCTGCAGTAATTTCTATCCACGCTGTACCATTATAAAACCAGAAGGTATTGGTGGTATTGTCAAACACCATCAATCCCCGTGCAGGTGCAGCTATAGCAGTTCTTTGAACACTTGTCATCCTTGGTACCAACATTCCTTTAGTGGAACTGGTTACATCCAGTTGTGCAGATGTATGAGGTGTGGCGGTGCCTATGCCTACTGATTGTGCTGTGAGTAATTGACAGGCCGCTATAAAAAGTTGCAGGAAGATTATTTGTTTCATTGCAAGTTTGTTTGTGTTAGCGCCTGGTAACTTTTATTGTTTCAAATTGTATGCCCACAGAAGAAATAAAATAATTTCCGGTTGCAAGATTTGGCAGGTTCCAGCTTAAAAGATTATTGCCTTTTAACAACATAAATATTTTTGACGCAACAATTTTCCCTTCCGCATTCAGCATCTTAAGCGTTAGATTTTCATTTTTATCAGATGCTATTTTAATTTGCAAAATATTAGCCACCGGGTTCGGATACACGCTGATTGCAGATTGAGAGTTATTGATGGTAGTAGTAACTATCGGCGAGTATTTATATTGATTGTCTTTATCAATCATTTTAAGCCGGTAATAGTTAATTCCATTTAAGGGTGCATCATGAGTATAAGTGTAGTAAAGGGTTTGAGTACTGTTGCCTGCCGCCGCAACAGTGGATATTTTATTATAATGCAGGCCATCAGTACTCCACTCTACTTCAAAATGTTTGGTGTTTATTTCCTGGGCGGTTTGCCATTTTAATAATGTTCCGTTTGAGGCGATGGCAGAATAGTTGAGCAAGGTTAAAGGCAATACCAAACCTGGCCCGAATTTGAGTACAAAAGTTTCGTTGACGCTGGCATCTAATATTGCTGTTCCCGGGCCGGGATCAAAATCTACCAGTCCAAGAAAATTGCCGGCACAGTAAACACTGCCTGCTGCATCTGCTGCAATGCCTTCACCTCTGTCAGCAGAACCACTGCCACAACCTACAGCCCAAACAAAATTGCCATCGGTTGTTAATTTAGAAATAAAAATATCAGAACCACCTTTGCTTGTTAAATTAAATATTGCGGCACCGGGGTCAAAGTCGGCGATGCCCTGAAAAAAGCCCGTGGCATATACATTACCTACGGCATCTGTTGCAATATCATTAGCAACATCTACAGCCGGGCTACCCATTTGCTTTGCCCAAACAAAATTGCCATTGGCAGCTAACTTTAAAACAAACACATCAGTAATGCCATCAGTGTTGCCTGCGGCCGTTAAATTGAAGGTGCCAGGGCCCGGGTCAAAGTCGGAAGTAAGATTAAAACGGCCGGTTGCATATACATTTCCCAATGGATCAAGCGCCACGGCTTCGGCGATATCCGCACTAATGCCGCCCGCCGATTTTGCCCAAATAAAATTTCCAATTGCATCTAATTTTAAAATATAAATATCAGATGATCCGGCGGTGGTTAAATTGGTAACACCTGCTCCCGGATCAAAATCTGTTGTGCCGGAAAACTCACCTGCTATGATAATATTACCTAAAACATTTGTGGTAATATAATAAGCATTGTTTTGGCCACCGCCAAGATGTTTTGCCCATAGAAAATTGCCATCTGCATCAAGTGCTGAAATATAAGTGTCGCTAAGGTTAGCCGCCGTCATGTTAAAAACGCCTGGCCCCGGGTCAAAATCGGAAGTACCTGCAAAATAACCCGTATTGTAATAAATACCCGATGCACTTAATGCTATTGAAAATGCAACGTCGCCCCCGGTACCTCCCTGGCTTTTTGCCCATAGAAAATTGCCGGAGGCATCCAGTTTTAAACTGAATATATCATTCTGACCAACGCCAGTTAAATTATATACAGCGGGGCCCGGGTCAAAATCTTTGGTTAATGAATAATGCCCCCCCAGGTAAACATTTTGTGCTGCATCTGCCCTTATGCATTCCGTAGTAATGTCGGGCATTTGTTTTGCCCAAACAAATGCCCCTGCGCTGGTTAGTTTAAAAATAATTACGATGCCATTTGCTCCATCCAAAATATAAACGCCGGGGCCGGGATCAACATCATAGTTACCCGTAGAGCCTATTGCGCCCACGAAATATACATTGCCCTGGTCATCTATTGCCATCGTTTTAGTGCTTCCTCCTTCCATTTTATTTGCCCATTCAAAGAGTGGGATCTGGGCACTTGATAATACCACCGCTAAAAGACAAACCAGTGTTAATTGTACTGTTTTCATACATTTAATATTTGGGGTTAGCTATTTTAATATTTTTTTTGCTAGTTGGATTACTTTTAAGAATTAAAACAGCAGTTATCCTTTAACGCTGATGGCGATGAAACTACTTATCAAACGGTTTTGTCAATATATTTTATGGTAAAAATTAATTTCAGAAATAGCGATGGCCAATGGAAAGGCTATATTTTTTTTCTTTATTACTGTTTAATAATGGTCATAACCCTGAATTGATCTCTGCCTGAAGAAATAAAATATTTGCCGGCAGGAACGGATGTCAAATTCCACTTGTATTGGTTACTGCCTTTGATTATGTTAAAGGATTTGGATAACACAAGCTTACCATCCGCACTATGCAAATACAATAACAGGGTTTCATTTTTTAGCGACTGGATATTTAGTTTTAAGAGATCAGTTACAGGATTGGGGAATGTTGTAATCGCAATTGTTGTAAGCGCCGTATTGATCCTTACTACTTTTGAATAAGTAAACAGGCCATCCATATCCAGCATTTTTAGCCGGTAATAATTGTAACCTTCACCAACTGATGAATGAAGGTAGATGTAGTGTATTACCGTAGCGCTATTACCCGCTGCAGGCTGCGTTGAAATTTTTGTAAATCGTTGACCGTCTTCACTCCATTCTATCTCAAAACTTTTGGTGTTTATTTCCGCGGTGGTCTGCCATTTTAATAAGGTTCCATTTGCAGTAGTGTTACCCGTGAAATTGATCAGGCTTAAGGGAAGAACGCCACCGGGCCCGAATTTGTGTAAGAAAATACTTTCAGTGCTGTTCAATAATATCGCTACACCCGGCCCCGGATCAAAATCTATTTGCTCCTGGAAGGAACCTGTAGTGTACACACTGCCGGTGGCATCCACTGAAATCCCCTGTCCCTCATCTTCGGACGTGACCGAACCAAACCCCACGGCCCAACCAAAACTGCCATCCGCATTTAATCTGGAAATAAAAATATCATTGCTCCCCATTGATGTTAAATTAAAAACGCCTGGCCCGGGGTCAAAATCAGCTATACCCTGAAAAATACCCGTAGTGTATACATTACCGGCAGCGTCTGTTGCAATGTCTTTTCCTGCATCAGGTGTGGGTCCGCCCAATTGTGTTGCCCATAAAAAATTACCAGTAGCACTTAACTTTAAAACAAAAATATCAGTGCTGCCTGAAACCGTTAAATTAAAAGTTGCCGGCCCCGGATCAAAGTCGGAGGTGAAAGAAAAACGCCCGGAAATGTATACATTTCCCAGGGGATCCAACGCCACTGACTCATCAGCGTCTGAGCCAATTCCGCCCACCGATTTTGCCCATATAAAATTACCGAGGCCATCTAATTTTAAAATAAAAATATCACCCCCTCCGGCAGAAGTCAAATTAAAAACACCTGCTCCCGGATCGAAATCATTTGTGCCGGTAAACTCTCCGGCGATGATTAAATCCCCCAGGGCATTGGTAGTTATATCGTAACCCTGGCTAAAGCTTTCAATATGTTTCGCCCATAAAAAATTGCCACTTGCATCCAATGCTGAAATAAAACATTCAGTTCCACTGGACGTCAAATTAAATACACCGGCACCCGGATCGAAATCCACCGTACCTAAAAAATACCCCGTAGTGTATACAATTCCGGCGACACTTATGGTTACGGAATAAGCAATTTCACTCATGGGGCCGCCGTGACTTTTTGCCCATAAAAAATTTCCTGCAGGATCCAGTTTTAAAATAAATGCGTCATTTTGGTTAATTGTTGTGAGATTAAACACGCCGGGACCGGGATCAAAATCTGCAGTTAAGGTAAAATGACCGACTACGTAAACATTACTTGCTGCATCAACCTGGATGCACTCCGTTGAAGCATTTTCAGGAAGTTGTTTTGCCCAAACAAATGCACCGGCAGTAGTGAATTTATAAATAATTTTGGTGCCATCAGCGCCATTCAACATGTAAATGCCCGGACCGGGATCAACATCAAGGGTAGCTCCGGGACCAATATTTCCAAAAGTAAATATATTGCCCGATGCGTCTGTTGCAAGGGATATGCTCCTTGCTCCCACCAATTCATTTACCCACTGCATTGGCGGTAACTGGGCTTTTGAAATTATTGCAGAAAAGAAGCATAGTGTTAATAATAATGTTTTCATACATTGAAATTATTTGTGATTAATAATTTTTTCTTTTTGCCGGCGGGTAGTAGAGAATAATAAACATAATTATCATTTGGCGCTGAAGGCAATGAAAACACTTATTAAACGGTTTGATCAATATATTTAACGGTAAAAAAGTAAACGGCTTAAGATTGATTGCCTTTGATTTTATTTTACATATAATTTTTACTAACCCGTTCTATCGACTTGTGCAATCAAAATATTTATCTCAAAAAATGTTATGATATCGGGAAACGTTTTAATATCTTTAAACAGTATTTCATAAACGATTGCAATTAACTTGCTCAGGCATAAAATTGGTAAGCCTTTAAAACCATGATATGGAACTTACGGGTAAACATATTGTAAACGCAACTCCTTTAAAGGTTTGGGAAATATTGATGGATACCCAATCACTGGCCAGGGTAGTACCGGGTATCTCCAGCCTGGAAAAATTAGCTGACAATTCTTTCAAATCTATACTGAATATAAAACTCGGCCCGGTAAATAGTTCTTTTACCGGCAACCTGCAGATGGAAGATATTATTGAACAAAAAAGCTTCACCTTAAAAGCAAAACAACTTAGCAAAATAGGCAATGCAAATGCTACGGTTAAAATTGAATTGGCGCCATTAAGTGATATGCAAACAGCCATTGCTTTCAACGGTGATGCCCAACTGTCGGGGCTATTGGCAAGTATGGGCCAGCGCATCCTGGGCGGCGTATCTGCCACCCTTATTAAACAGTTTTTTAGTAACCTGGAAAAAGAGTTAGCAATAAACGAATAAAAGAATAAAGGCCTTTTAAAAAGCCAATAGTCAAACAACCAGCACAATTTTATTATTCCTAAATATAAAAATTTCTGAGTATGCAAATACATGTAAAGGTTAACGGCGTGGATTACACCCACGATGTTGAACCAAGATTACTATTGGTACATTACCTCCGGGATACACTGCGATTAACGGGAACGCATATCGGTTGCGAAACCAGCCTCTGCGGATCCTGCACCATCCATGTAAATAATAATGCCACCAAGAGCTGTGCTATGCTGGCCGTTCAGGCAGATGGCTGCGAAATAACCACCATTGAAGGACTGGCCTCCAATGGTGCATTGCATCCGTTGCAGGAAAGTTTCAGGGAGATGCATGGACTGCAATGTGGTTTCTGCACGCCGGGAATTATCATGATGGCTGCCGATTTTTTAAGTCATACCCCTGACCCGGCAGAAGAAGAAATCCGCTATGCATTAAAAGGCAACTATTGCCGCTGTACAGGATATCACAATATTGTAAAATCTATTAAACTTGCTGCTGCAAAAATGAAAGAGGAGGTAACCGTATGAGCACAACCAATGGAATAATCGGTCAATCCGTAAAACGGGTGGAAGACAAAAGGTTTATCACCGGTAAGGGAAGGTACACCGATGATATTATATTGCCACAACAAACCTATGCCTCCTTTGTGCGCAGCGCTTATGCTCATGCAAAGATTGTAAGTGTTGATACCAGTGCAGCCCTCACCATGCCTGGTGTGGTGGCAATTTACACAGGTGCGGATGTAGCGGCAATCAACGGTGTGCCCTGTGGCTGGCAGGTAAACTTTAAAAATGGCGATACCATGAAAGAGCCAAAACATCCCCTGATGGTGGCCGATAAAGCCAGGCATGTAGGCGATGCCGTTGCCATGGTAATTGCGGAAACCCGTGAACAGGCAAAGGATGCGGCCGAAGCGGTGATGGTTGAATACGAAGAACTGCCGGTGGTCGTCAATGCGTCGGAAGCAGTTAAGCCCGGCGCATCTCTGGTGCATGAGGATGTTCCCAACAATATGGCTTTTGATTGGGAGCTTGGTAATCCAAAATCCGAAGTGGACGAAGCAATGTCGAAGGCATCACATATTACCACGCTCGAATTTGTAAACCAGCGCCTGGTGCCGAATGCGATAGAGCCACGCAGTTATATCGGTACTTATGATGCAGCAAACGAAAAATATACCCTCTACACCAGTACTCAAAACCCTCACCTGATCCGCCTGCTGATGTGTGCTTTTGTGTTGGGAATTCCCGAACATAAGGTAAGGGTAGTGGGCCCGGATGTTGGAGGGGGATTTGGAAGTAAGATTTATCATTACACAGAAGAAGCACTGGTAACCTGGGCCTCCAAAAAAATCAACCGTCCCATCAAATGGACCGCAGAACGAAGCGAAAGTTTTTTATTGGATGCGCATGGCCGCGACCATATCACAAAAGCTGAAATGGGGTTTGATGAAAACGGGATAATAACCGCACTGCGTGTAAAAACCTTTGCCAACCTGGGTGCTTATCTTTCCACATTCGCAGCATGTGTGCCGACTTACCTGCATGGCACGTTGATGCAGGGATTGTATACCACGCCCAAAATAAATGTGGATGTAACAGGTGTATTTACCAACACTACACCGGTAGACGCATACCGTGGTGCAGGCAGGCCAGAAGCTACTTATATCCTGGAACGCTTAATGGATCTTGCCGCACTGGAAATGGGCAGGGATCCGGCCGAATTGCGGTTTAAAAATTTTATACCACCTTTTGATGGAGTTAATCAACCGGGCTATCAAACCCAGGTAGCGTTGCAATACGACAGTGGTAACTACGAGGGCGTATTAAAAACCGGCCTTCAAATGCTCGGCTATGAAGATTTTAGAGCAAAACAAAAAGAAGCCGCCCGAAACGGCAAACTGCTCGGTGTAGGATTCTCCACTTATATTGAAGCTTGCGGCATTGCACCGTCCGCCGTGGTAGGTTCCTTAGGCGCCCGGGCCGGGTTGTATGAAGTTGGCCAGGTGAGGGTACAACCTACCGGCAAAATAAGTGTTTTCACTGGTTCACATTCACATGGGCAGGGGCATGAGACCACTTTTGCGCAGGTGGTAGCTGGTAAACTGGGCATCCCAATGGAAGATGTAGAGATCATTCATGGTGATAGCGACAGCGTTGCTTTTGGAATGGGAACATATGGATCCAGGAGCCTGGCAGTGGGTGGTACTGCGATCATAAAAAGCATTGACAAAATAATCGAGAAGGGTAAAAAAATAGCGGCGCATAAGATGGAAGCCAATGAAAATGATATTGAGTTTTCCGGTGGCAAGTTCACTGTAAAGGGAACGGATAAATCAGTTGGCTTTGCAGATATCGCCCTTACGGCTTATGTGCCACATGTGTATCCCAAGGATCTTGAACCCGGGCTGGATTTTAGCAGCTTTTACGATCCTGCCAATTTCACTTATCCCTTCGGTTGCCATATTTCGGTGGTGGAAGTTGACAAAGAAACGGGCAAGGTTACACTAAAAAGATTTATTGCGGTGGATGATGTAGGCAATATTGTGAATCCAATGATTGTGGAAGGGCAGATTCATGGCGGCCTGGTACAGGGTATCGGGCAGGCCTTACTGGAAGGCGCTGAATATGATGACAACGGACAGCTCACCACCGGTTCCTATATGGATTATTGTATGCCCCGGGCAGATGATTTCCCTATGTTTGAAACGGCTACCCAGGTTACACCCTGTCCACATAATCCTTTGGGCGTAAAAGGCGCCGGCGAAGCAGGGGCAATCGGTTCCACACCCGCAGTGGTAAACGCGGTAATTGATGCATTGTGGAGCGGCGGTCATAAAGTAAAAGATATCCGCATGCCGTTAACGTCAGAGAGGGTTTGGAAAGCGATGCAATGAGGAGATGAATGATGAATGATTAGTAATGAATGAAGAGTAATGAATGAAGAGTGTCTGGCTATGGGAATAGAAAAGTTCCGTAGGAACGAAATATCGGTAGAAAAAAATAAGTTCTGTTACGCCAAGTCCCGTAGGGACGTGATATTGGTAGCAAATAGATGAAGTATCCAATAAAGTCCCGTAGGGACGAGATATTGGTAGTAATAAAAATAACCCATCCATTAAGTCCCCTAGGGACGTGATATTGGTAGCAAAAAAACAACGATTCCAATAAAGTCCCGTAGGGACGTGATATTGGTAGAAAAAAAATTACACAATGGCAAATACCTATACCCAAATTCACCTGCAGGCAATATTCGCTGTTAAAAGGCGCACAGGATTAATACAAAAAGAATGGAAAGATGAATTGTACAGATACATAACGGGTATCATTCAATCTTATGACCACAAACTATTAGCAATTAATGGAATGCCTGATCACCTGCATTTATTTTTCGGAATGAGGCCCGTTCAATCTCTTTCTGATTTAATGCAACATGTTAAACAGGATTCATCCAGGTTCATCAATCAAAAAAAGTTTATTAAAGAAAAGTTTGAATGGCAGGAAGGTTTTGGTGCATTTTCCTACAGCAAATCACAGGCATCAAATGTAATTGCGTATGTGGAGAACCAGGAAGCCCATCATCGTAAAATCACTTTTTTGGATGAATACAAAAAGTTTCTTGAAAAATTTGAGGTGGATTTTGATGAACGATATGTTTTTAAAGCACCGGAATAGTATTTCGCTTTTGGTAACGCTGGTGTTACGTTCCTACGGCTACCAAGATCACGTCCCTATGGCTACCGGTATCACGTCCCTATGGGACTTTATGGAATAGGTGAATGCATTTCTACCGATATTTTGTCCCTACGGGACGTGCTGAATATTATTGATATTGGAATTGATTTCTAAACTGTAAAATTAAATTGTGCTGATAAATATTAAAACAACATTTAAAACACCCATTTCCAAATTCTAAAATTTTATAATTATGATACCTGTTGCATTTGATTATGAAAAAGCGGCTACTGTGGATGACGCGTTATCTGCCCTTGCTTCCGGAGATGGTAAAATCCTGGCAGGAGGGTACAGCCTTTTACCCGCTATGAAACTGCGTCTGAATCAACCGGCCCTGCTGGTTGATATTTCAACCATTTCCGGTTTGAAGGGAATAACGGAAGAGAATGGCCATATTGTTATCGGCGCAGGAACCACGCACAATGATATCATGAACAGCGATCTCCTCAAAGAGAAGCTCCCGTTTTTTGCAAGCGCCGCCGGTATGATCGGCGATGTGCAGGTGCGTAACCGTGGTACCATCGGCGGCAGCCTGGCGCATGCAGATCCGGCGGCCGATTGGCCGGCACTGGTGCTGGCGGCCGACGCTGTTATTGAAATAACCGGCAGTGAGGGGACAAAAACTACAAAGGCGACCGATTTCTTTACCGGTTTCTTTTCAACCCAATTACAGGAAAAGGAAATTATCACCGCCATTCGCATACCGGTTCCGGCAGCAGGTTCTAAAATGATATACCTGAAATTTTCACATCCAGCTTCAAGATTTGCCATCGTAGGCTGCGCCGTTCTGCGGTCATCTGATGGCCATATCAATATTGCTTTTACCGGCCTGGCAGATACTGCCTTTCGTGATACCGCGGCCGAACAGGTACTCGCAGGCAATGCATTTGATTCCGCCAATATTGATGCCGCAGTGAATGCCGCGGTAAACGGGGTAAGTATCATGAGTGATCATTTTGCATCTGAAGATTATCGCAGGCATATCGCCAAAGTATATTTAAAGAAGGCTTTAGAAGCGGTGGCGTAAGTACATTGAATATATTCGGGCAAGGTAACCACCAAAGGTTTCAATTGGAAACCATTCTAAAATACATCTGTCATTATTAGAGTTACCTGGCTTATATTTTGTGCAAAGGACTGTTTAAAAATTTTTCAAATAGAAATTTATGAAATCTTCTTTCTTAAAGACAACCATTCGTTTTCACACAATCCGTTTTTTGTATATTTTTTCGTGTATAACCGGGTCGGTGCAGGCTCAAAACTTTGATTCAATTGAAATAAAAACAACTAAACTTACAAATTCGATCTATATGCTGGAGGGTAGCGGCGGCAATATCGGTTTGTGCACGGGCAATGATGGCGCATTTATTATTGATGACCAGTTTGCGCCCCTGACTACAAAAATAGTAGCCGCTATTGCAAAAGTTACCGATAAGTCCGTGCAGTTTGTCATCAACACCCATTGGCATTTCGATCACACCGGGGGAAATGAAAACCTGGGTAAAGAAGGTGCAATTATTGTGTCGCAGGAAAACAGCCGCAGGCGAATGCAGGCAGACCAGTTCCTGGGTTCACCTCCAAAAAAGCAGGCTGCATATTCTTCCACCGGGCTGCCAAAAATCACTTTTGCCGAAGCAATGAATTTTTATTACAACGACGAAACGATACGGGTCTTTCATATTGCCGATGCACATACCGATGGTGATGCAATTATATATTTTGAAAAATCAAATGTGGTGCACATGGGCGATGTGTTTGTGCGTTATGGGTTACCTTTTATCGATGAGCCAAACGGTGGGAATGTAAATGGTATCATAACCACCATTGATTCTGTGCTTAAACGCATTAATGACAATACAACTAATATCCCCGGCCATGGCCAGTTGTCGAAAAAGCAAGACCTTGAAGACTACAATGATATGCTCAGGACAATCCGTGACAGCGTAAAAACGCAAATGGACAAAGGCAAAACATTCGATCAAATTGTAGCCGCTGATCCAACAAAAGATTTTGAAAAAAAAGGTATGGGGGTAAAGGAATTTGTAAGAGTAGTCTATGACAGTATTTTGAGGTCGGAGAAAAACAAACGCAAATAGTTTTCTTCGGGAAAATGAATTTGCCAAATCCACACTTTAAAATTTCAGGAAGCTTTCATTTTGAATAACAGGTCATGATTATTGAAGCGTTATCGGGCATAAAACTTATTGACAAATATTTTTGGAATATATTATGAAAAAGAATAAAAACGAACTTGATGTTGATTTTATTGGCGGCCAATAGCCTTTAACCAAAGATGAGGAAAAAGCAATTAACGATTTCATAAAATCCTAAAAGGCAAAACGAGAAAGACTTCAATAAAAGCCTAAAACGCGAATTGTAAAAAGTGTATTATTGAATACCTAAAAGAAGCTAGTACGGCAACACGGAAAAAAACCCTTTCTCTCATTCAAAAAGAGGAGTGGGGCGTGGCCAAACTGAATCAACATACTAAATGAATCATCTAAACAATCCCTTTCAACTGGCTGATATCCGTACCCTATTACAGGACTATGGTTATATCACCGATGATTATGTATCCATGTCGGTTTTTCTTTCCCTGCAGTTAAACAAACCTCTGTTGATTGAAGGGCCCGCCGGTGTTGGTAAAACAGAAATTGCCAAAGTGATGGCCCGGGCCATGCAAACCGATCTTATCCGTTTGCAATGTTATGAAGGCCTGGATGCAACACACGCATTGTATGAGTGGAATTACCAGCGCCAGTTATTGCACCTGAAAATGGTGGAACACAATCAACAATCGGTGGATGAAAAAGAGCAAACCATTTTCAGCGATGCGTTCCTGATGAAACGGCCCTTGCTGCAAGCGATTACGCATCACCGCAAACCGGTATTACTCATTGATGAAGTGGATCGCTCGGATGAAGAATTTGAAAGTTTTTTACTGGAAGTGTTAAGCGATTGGCAAATCACCATTCCCGAAACAGGCACCATTCATGCAACCCATATTCCCCAGGTAATACTAACGAGTAACCGCACCAGGGAACTATCCGAAGCCTTACGCAGGCGTTGTTTGTACCTCTATATTGATTACCCCGAATTTGAAAAAGAATGGATGATCGTCAAATCCAAAGTGCCGGAAATTGATGCATTATTAGGCGAACAGATTTGCCGCTTTATGCAAACCCTCCGCTCTTTAAAACTGGAGAAATCGCCCGGCATTGCGGAAACACTGGATTGGGCGAAGGCCTTAGTTGCATTACATATCGACCATCTTGATAAAAAAATCATTGAGCAAACCCTGGGCGTGGTGTTAAAAGACTGGCGTGATACCCGCCAGGTACAAATGTCGTTGAGTGAACTATTGGAAAAAACCGGCGTGCATTCCCGGTTAGATGACCTATGATGAAAAGACAAACCTCCCTTTCCGGAAACATCGTTCAGTTCTGCAGGTTCCTGCGGCAGAAAGGATTTGCGCTGGGTACAGAGGAGGAAGCAACCGCATTGAATGCATTGGAGCTGATTGATTACAGCAGCAGGGATACATTTGCATTGATGCTAAAATCAGTATGCTGCAGCAACCGGGCTCAACAAAATCAGTTCGATGCTTTATTCCATGAATACTGGAAGGAATTAAATACCGCCGTTGATTCAAAAATAAAAACATCGCAACAACCTTTTTTGAAACCCAGAACAAGAGATGCATCATTCAAATCGTTGAAATCATGGCTGACCGGGAACCGGACTGACGAGATAGAAGAAACCGCCTCCTATAGTATCCATGAAAATTTATCTCAACAGGATTTCTCGGCTGTACCGCCGGATGAACTGGATGAGCTGATGCGAAGCATAAAAGCGCTGTCAAAAAGATTAGCAGCCCAAGTCAATCGCAGGTACACCAAATCAGGCAACCATAACTTGCCCGACCTGCGCCGAACATTGCGAAAGAACATGCGGTACGGCGGTGAGTTGCTGGAAATTGCTTTTAAAAAACCCAGGCGCAACAGAACCAAACTGGTGATCCTGTGCGATGTAAGTAAGTCGATGGATTTGTATAGTGCGTTTCTTTTACAGTTTATATTTGCCTTTCAGCAGGTATATAAGCGGATGGAAACCTTTGCATTCAGCACTTCCCTGCAATGCATCACCGGCCTGTTGAAACAGCAGGATTTTAAGGAAGCAATGGCAATCTTAGGTCAGCAGCATAAAAACTGGAGCGGGGGCACCAGGATCGGGGAGAGTCTTCATCATTTTGTAACAGCATATGCGCCGCGTATATTGGATAAACACACCATCGTCATTATCCTGAGTGACGGATGGGATACCGGGAATATCGAACTGCTGGAGCAAAGCATGGAAACCATTCATGCCCGGTCAAAAAAACTGATCTGGTTAAATCCTCTCGCCGGCTTTGATTTATATCAACCAGGTGCAGCCGGTATGCAGGCGGCAATTCCGTACATCGATGTATTTGCACCTGTTCACAATGCAGATAGTTTAAGAAAGTTATATCAGTGGTTGTGATTTTTGGTAAAGGAAACGGCTGGGAGACCACAAAAAACAAGCAGATGAAAAAATTTAGTCTTTTAGCCATAGCCGCCGGCTATTTTTCTTTCGCCCAGCAAAACAGGGTGAAGCGCTCCAATTTTTTAC
>JANPIJ010000468.1:0-11598 GCA_031424955.1 Ferruginibacter sp.
TCTTTTATACCAATTTAAGGACAAAAGAGGTGCAAGAAAGGTAAGCATGAAAACAAAAAGAAAAAATGCAGGATGGAATAATGACTACCTCGTGGCCATTCTCACAAATTCTGTATGATTTTTTTAATGCGTCTGCCCTGACTTCTGATGCCTCCCTGTATATTTTAATTTTATAATTTACCCGTCAGCTCCCCGCTCATTGGAGTAACCTTACTGTCAAATTTTGCAATAATTTTTCCATTTTCATCCAATAAAAATTTATTGAAGTTCCATTTAATTTCTCCATCCAATACGCCATTTTCAGTTGTACTACAAAGCCATTTGTAAATAGGATCTGCATCATCCCCTTTTACAGATATTTTTGCTGCCATTGGAAAAGTAACACCATAATTTTTCTTGCAGAATTCTTTTATGGCTGAATTGGACCCAGGCTCCTGGCCACCGAAATTATTCGCCGGAAAACCTACAATCACCAAACGATCCTTATATTTTTCATAAAGCGTTTCAAGGCCTTCATACTGGGGTGTATAACCACATTCAGAAGCAGTATTTACAATCAGGATCTTTTTCCCTTTAAATTGAGCGAAATCGATGGTAGATCCATCTAAGGCTTCAACTTTAAAGTCGTAAATTGATTTTGCAGCAACCGGCACATCAGAAGAAACTTCATTGTTCATAGATACGGTATTGGTTTGCGCCATGCAGGATACCAGTGCAGTGGCAGTTACTAATAGTTTTAACATGTTGATTTTTTGTATTAACGAATGAAAAAAGATTTTGTTGAAAGTAATTACAATATGTACCTGTATTATTTCTCATAACAACCCAAGTCAGGCAATCCATTGTTACGGTTGTTGTTATCGAGGTCTTTTGAAAAGCTGGTGACCGCTCCTTTGTTTATGCCCGGAGCCTGCCCGTTTTTGGTAATATGAAAATCAAAAGATCGTTTTTGCGCCTCAATGAAGTCAAACGAAGGGTCCAGGTTTTTTATTGAATTTGTAAATATACAATTAGCCGGATCACTTTTAGCTCTGTACAAACACCTGTCAAACCGTACATTAAAATTATTGGTTCCCTGTTTACCTACACTCAATTCATCTTCTACAAAACCATTTTCACCCCAAAGTATACAATTTTGAAAGCTGGCAGTCAGGCCGGCAGTAAATGTAACGCCATTTTGGCTCACATAGTTATTTGCGCTAAGCACGGGGCTTTTATGATCAATATAAGACGGATAAGACGCTATGGTACAATTTGTAAATATGTAATCGCCTCCATAAATGATGTTGATATTTTTACCGCAGTTACTGATTAAACTGTTATCTGCCTGTAAACTGCTGTTAACACATAGAATACCTGCATCATAGGCGTTGTCAATAATACATTGATGTAAAATTATTTTTGGATTTGCATTGCTGGATGATTGCTCTGCTACTACTGCCTGGTAGGCATTTTTCACTACCGCATGAGTTAACACATTGTTTTTACTGCTTCCCCTGAAATAGATTCCCGGCCAGCTTGCAGGATAGTCCTTGTAATCGTCATCCAAGCGATCTCCCGTAAAAACTACTTTATCCTGTTTGGTACCGTTTATTACAAGGGTGCCGTCAACAATAAAAGGTGCGTCAGCATGTGAGTATATTTTACAACCGGGTGCCAGGATTAAGGTGGCATTGGTGTCTACCTGCAGGCTTCCTAAAATTACATAAGGCAGGTTATTTGCCCAGGTAATATTTCCTTTAATGATCCTGTTTCGTAAAAAATTGGCATTTTGACCAAATGCTTCCAATTGCACATAACGGGTGTTGCCATTATACTTTATTTGAATACTATCCTTTACGACAAATGGTAGGTTTGCAATATTAGGGTTGATGTTTACTGTAACAAATACATACATACTGTCACCAGCACCAATTTCAATATTACTGACCTCGGAAACCGGCCTGCCATTTACATTAATTTTATAGGCAGAGGTAGCCCCACCCATTAGTTTGACCTGGCTCAACAGCAATTTTTGATTATTTGGGTTATTGATTTTAAATGATTGCGTGGTGGAACCAATACTGGTAAAAACGGTATCGTATTTTAAACTATCCACACTGGTTGTGAGGCGTGCGTCACCACTGGTAATAAACGAATCTTTTTTGCAGGACGCAAACAACAGGCAAAGTGCAACAGCATAGCAGCAATAATTAAAGACCCACCTAAAAAAATCATGTCCGTACTTCTTCATTCGTCAAAATTAATTTTAATTTCTTTGTCTATTGTAACAGGCAGTAGTGAAATAATTGACCGTAATTCATCACTCATCATTGATTCCTGATTATTAATCCTCACATTCTGTTTATCAAACCACTTATTTGGTTGCCATCGCTAAAGCAGCTACACTTAATCTTACATCTGTGGCCTGTAATATTGATTGTCCGCATGCTTCCAGGGTAGCCCCGGTGGTAATCACATCATCAATCAATAAAACATTTTTTCCTTTTAGCCCTTCCATATCATTTACAATAAAACTATCAGCTACGTTTTCCCAGCGTTCTGTGCGATGCTTTTTGGTTTGAGTTTCCGTATATCGTTGCCTCGTTACATTGCCTGTTAATACAGGCACATTCATAACACCAGACATGCCCCTGCAAATAACCGCTGCCTGGTTATATCCTCTTTTTCGTTCTTTATCAGCGTATAAAGGAAGCGGTATTAAATAATCTATCCCTGAAAAGCGATTGCTGTTCAGTAAGCTTCGTCCTAATATTTCACCCAAATAAATCCCTATGTCCTGGTTACCTTTATATTTCAACTGGTGAATAATATGCTGTATCAAAGATTCTTTGGAAAAATAAAATTCACTGTGTGCTGCCACCAGGGGAACCCGTCCCCAAAATATTTTTTCAATTGGATTACCGGCGTGTTGGGCATAATTGGTGTGGGGTAAATTACTGACGCACCTCAAACAAAGCAATTGGTCTGTTTGCACCAAATCGCTGCCACAGCCGGTACAAACATGCGGATAAAAAAGATGAAGCGTGTCAGCAAAAATTGTTTTCAGCGATTGCATGTATAAATATACTTAAATACCCCCATCCCCTGAAGGGGAGCCAAGGCAGGTTTATTTAATTTCCAATCTTTTTTTACTGCGGTTACCTAGGCTATTCCCATTCTTATTACTACAGCATTTTAACGCCCCTTTAGGGGATGGGGGTGATTAAAACAAATACTGGTACAATTCCTCCACCTTGGCCAATGGTACTACTTCAATATTATATTTTATTTTACCGAGTGATTTTGCATTGTATTTGCTCACGATGATTTTTTCAAATCCTAATTTTTCTGCTTCTGCAATTCGTTGTTCAATCCTGTTTACGGCCCTTATTTCGCCGCTTAATCCTACTTCGCCTGCAAAACAATAATGTTGGTTAACCGGTATGTCTTCAAAACTACTTAACAAAGCGCATACAATTGCCAGGTCGATCGATGGATCTTCTATCTTTAAGCCGCCGGCTATATTTACAAATACATCCTTTACGCCAAAATGAAAACCGCCCCGCTTTTCGAGCACTGCCAATAACAGTTGCAAGCGGCGCAGATCAAACCCTGTTACTGTTCGTTGTGGTGTTCCGTACACGCTTTGTGTTACCAGCGCCTGGCCTTCTATTAACAATGGCCGCAACCCTTCAATGGTTGCGGCAATTGCAATACCGCTTAGCTGTTCTTCCTTTTGGGTGATTAATATTTCCGATGGGTTGCTTACTGCCCGCATTCCTTCACTTGTCATTTCATAAATGCCCAATTCGGAAGTGGAGCCAAACCTGTTTTTCAAAGTCCTTAAAATACGATAGGCGTAGTGACGGTCACCTTCAAATTGCAATACCGTATCTACCATGTGCTCCAATATTTTTGGACCTGCAATATTACCATCCTTGGTAATATGCCCGATTAAAAAAACCGGTGTATGGGTTTCTTTGGCAAAACGTTGCAGCTCTGCCGCACATTCTCTTATCTGGCTTACGCTGCCCGGCCCGCTCTCCACAAATGGGGACTGTAAAGTTTGTATAGAATCAACAATCACCAACTGTGGCTTAAGCTTTTTTATTTCCTGGAAAATGGTCTGTGTATTGGTTTCAGTCAATAAATAAAACGATTCACTTTTTATCCCAACCCTGTCTGCCCGCATTTTTATTTGTTGTTCACTCTCTTCCCCGCTAATGTATAGCGTAACAACATCCTGTAACTGCAAACCTATTTGCAAAAACAGTGTGGATTTACCAATACCCGGCTCACCCGCTACCAATACAATACTACCCATTACGATACCACCACCAAGCACCCGGTTAACTTCCGCATCTTTAGTAATGATCCTTTTTTCTTCTGCACTGCTTACATCATTAATGGATATAGTTTTTAGTTTTCCAATACCGTTGTATTCCTTCCATTCATTGTTTTCTTTCTTCTCATTCCCTTTTACAATTACTTCTTCTACAAATGTATTCCAGTTATTACACGAAGGGCATTTGCCCACCCATTTAGCACTTTCATAACCACAGCTTTGGCAAAAAAATGCAGACTTTGTTTTACTCATGCTGTAAATGTAAATCGTAAAAACTGAAAATTGTAAATTGTAAAAATTGGACTTCGGAGAATTTAAAAAGAGCGATAAATGATTTTAAAGCGAGATTTATTTCTGATACTACTACTGAGAATAAAAACACTTCATCCAATAAATAGAAAATGCAGGGCCGAATTATTAACAGGAAATCAGATTTTTGGAGTTGTTAAATATAACTGAAGAGGGAATATTGGATTTCATTAAAAGTAAAAGGGTCAGCATTTCTGCCAACCCTTTGTACTTACTAACCCATTAAATTCTATTGCTAAATTACAAATTGCCCCCACATAAAAAAATATTTTTTTTGCGATGTTAATAAGTTTATAGGTAAAAACTGCCTGTCTGGCAACCGCATAAAAAGATATTAAACAATTAATTATCAGCAATTTACAACGTTAATTGCGGCCCGAAATCATTCAATAAACCGCCAGAAAAATAAAAATAACACACAAATTTAATTTTGTTTATATTGTAAACTACTTTATGTTTGTGCCTTATTTATACAAAATGAAACAGCTTATAATCACCGCTTTACTACTGTCAATCTTGTCAGTAAAAGCACAGGTTAAAATATCCGGACGTATTACAGATAATCGAAATAAGCCACTCTCGGGGGTTAGTATAACTTTAAAAAACACTTATGACGGCGCTACAAGCGATTCTGCAGGGGCATATGCATTTACTACCGGGGAGAAAGGCGCACTACAATTAGAGGCCACCATTACGGGATATAACACTGTATTGCAAAGTATCTTAATATCTACAATTCCCATCGTTCAGAATATTTCAATGAAGGAGCAAATTACTGAATTAAAGGCCGTTGTAATTTCAGCAGGCGCTTTTGAAGCAAGTGATAAAAATAAGGGCGCCGTGTTAAACTCCATAGATATTGTAACCACACCAAGTGCAAACGGGGATATAACCAGTGCCTTTAAATCGCTGCCGGGTACCCAACAGGTGGGTGAAAGCGAAGGACTATTTGTAAGGGGTGGAACCGCCACAGAAAGTAAAATTTATATGGATGGCAACCTGGTAAATAATTTCTTTTACAGCAGCACCCCCGGAATTGCAACACGGGGCCGTTTTAATCCTTTCCTTTTTAAAGGAACAGTTTTTAGTACCGGCGGGTATTCAGCGCTTTACGGCCAGGCTCTTTCCTCTGCACTCATCTTAGAAAGTACCGACCTTCCTGAAAGAACACAAGCAGATTTGAGCATATCTGTTATTGGAGTTGGTGGCGGTATCCAGCATCTTTCAAAAGATAAAAAGTCATCCTGGGGAATATCAGCAAATTATACCAATCTCTGGCTGGCTTTTAACGTAATTAAACAAAAGCAGGATTATTTCACGGTGCCGGTAGCCAAACAGGCTGATGCCAACTTCAGGATTAAAACCAAAAATGGCGGTTTCCTAAAATATTACGGTTATATCAGCACCAATAGTGTTGGCTTTAGAAACCAGGATATTGACTCGCTTTCCTTAAAAAATGCTTTTGCTATGGACAATATCAACACCTATCAAAATATCAACTGGAAAGACCGGATTGGTAATGGATGGAAAATAAACACCGGCATTAGTTTTAGCACCAACAAAGATGATATTACCAATGAATTACAGGATGCCGGAAATAAAAAGACAACAATCAGTAGTCCCGTCTTTTATTCGTTCAAAAATTTTTCGCTTGAAAATACAGCCCGGTATGCACAGGCAAGATTTGTATTGGAGAAAAAGATAAAAGGGCTTACTGCCTTCCGCTTTGGTACTGATTATTTTTACAGCAATGAAAAATCTGCTTACACCTTATTTGACGGAACAAAGTTTACAGAAAAAGTGATTGATCATTTATACGCAGGATTTGCAGAAACTGATATTTACTTAACCAATAGTTTGGCTGCAAAAATTGGAACTCGGCTGGAACATTCAAAAATTATCAATAAATGGAACATTGCGCCAAGACTTTCATTGGCTTACAAACTTGCAAATAACAGCCAGGCCTCTTTCGCTTATGGCATCTTTTACCAAAATCCGGAAAGAAGATTATTGCCCGGGGCTGCTGGTATTGATTATTCAAAAGCCGCCCATTATATTTTTCAATATACCCGTCAAACCAAAGATTATACTTTAAGGGGAGAATTGTTTTATAAAAAATATGATGACTTATATAAAACAGCCCCCGGAATGAACGGAAGGGAATCGGCCGCTAACAACAATGGATTTGGCAAAGCGAAAGGAATCGAGTTTTTTTGGCGGGATAAGAAATCAATCAAAAATGTTGATTACTGGATATCTTACTCCTTCCTTGATACGAAACGGGATTTTCTTAATTTCCCCACAGCTATCCAACCCTCTTTTGCCGCCAGTCATACCGCAGCCTTTGTATTTAAAAGATTTGTATTACCGTGGAAAACAGGCTTCAACTTCAGTTACAATTTTGCAACCGGAAGGCCCTATTATAACATTGCTTATGATAACTCGCAAAGCAAATATACTATCACCGATCAGGGCCGAACCATCAACTACAATAACATGAGTATTAGTATCAACTACCTGCCCAATCTTGGTAAAACTGATGTAAAAACCTTTGCTGTATGGGTATTGGGAATTAATAATGTACTGGGGCAAAACCAGGTTTACAATTATAATTACAGCAACAATGGTAGCCGGAAGGATGCGGTAACGCCACCGAGCAGGCGATTTGTATTTATCGGTTGTTTCCTGAGTTTTGGTATAGACAGAACCCAGGATGCGATTAATAATAATTTGTAGTACTCAAAATTTAAAATGGCGGGAAAATAGAAACCGGGATCCAGATGTTACTGACTAAACAATTATCGTTTCCAAATATGAACCTGAATAATATTTTAAATAACAACCATTAAAACCAACTAATTATGTCAAATTACAAACCTGTTCCGGAAGGAAAAGACCCTGTACTTTGGGAAATAGCTCAAAGAAGAGCCAGCTTTAAAAATCATGCAAGTACATACGTGATTATAAACATCTTTTTATGGGCCGTGTGGTATTTTACGGGAAACCATTCCGGCAGAACCGAAGAGTATAATTATCCCTGGCCTATCTGGACTACATTGGGATGGGGAATCGGTATTGCGTTTCACTATGTATCGGCCTATGTGGCCCCAAAAGTAAATTCAACTGAAAGAGAATACGAAAATTTAAAAAATAAACAATAAATCAAAAAACTATAAACTATATACAATGAAAAAGATGATTCTTTCTGTAGCAATACTTTTTACTGCCAGCTTGCTTTTTGCACAAAGCGATAAATTTAATGCCGCTATGAAAAAAAATTTAGAGGCAATGGATGCCAGCTTTAGAAATCCACCCGAATTGTTAACTATGTCAAATAATTTTGAAAGGATTGCCGCGGCCGAAAAATCTCAATGGCTTCCTTATTATTACGCAGCTTTTTGCCAGGTAAATTATGGATTTATTCAGCAGGATAAATCAAAAACTGATGGATATGCTGATAAGGCTGCTGAACTAATTGCAAAGGCTGATTCTTTATCTCCCAACAATTCTGAAATTTCCTGCCTTAAAAGCATGATTGCAAGTTGCCACATGATGGTAGATCCTATGACCAGGTGGCAGGAGTACGGGCAGGAAAGTGCGAGCAACCTCGACGCTTCCATACAACAGGACCCTGCCAATCCCCGCCCCTATTACTTAAAAGGACAGGGTTTAAAATATACTCCGGAACAATTTGGCGGCGGATGCAAATCTGCAAAAGTTGAATTGCAAAAGGCCATGGATAAATATGCGACATTTAAACCCGCCAGTGAATTGCATCCAAATTGGGGCAAAGAGCAGGTGGAGAAATTGTTAAGCGACTGCCAGTAAACTTCAACACCAGCCAGTCCAGATAGATGTATCAATTAATCATCCCATCAATTACAAATTAATCATTATGGAAGACGAAAATTTTTCGCCGCAGCAGAGTTTACAGGTTATTCAGTCTATGATTGATAAAACAAAAGCAGGGCTAAGTGAAAACAGTATCTACTTTTTATTGTGGGGCTGGCTTGTTTTTATTGGCTGCATTTTACAGTATACAATGTTGGTGATCATAAAAGTTCAATACCATTACCTGGCCTGGCTGGTCATTATTCCCGGTATCATTTTTTCAATTGTTCATAGTATAAAATATAAACAAAAAAGAAAGGTAAAAACGTATGTCAGCGAGAGCATGGGCATTTTGTGGACTGGTATGAGTATTTCTTTTATGGCACTGTGTTTTATATTGTCCAACATTGGATGGCAACATGCATTTCCGATCTACATACTTTTTTATGCTACCGGTACTTTTATAAGTGGTGGCATATTACAATTTAAACCTTTGCAGGTGGGTGGGATTATTTGCTGGGTATTGGCAATATTGGCCACCTTTGTTAGTTACCAAAACCAGATTTTATTTACAGCGGCGGCTATTCTTGCCAGTTACCTGGTACCAGGTTATCTGCTGAAGAAAAAAATAAACAATCAACAGATAGGCTAGTAGTTGTATTAATAATTGCCGCGGCAAATGAGATAAGACAGGTCAGACGGGCGGACGACAAGATATGTTTGTATAAAAAGAACAGTCCAAAAATGTTTTTTAATGCAGCCATTTATAACAACAATAAAAAATGAAATGAGGAAAGTAACACATGTTTAAGGATTTGGATCCCATATTACATTCGCAGTTACGTTTAGCGGTAATTAGTTTACTGATTGGCGTAAAGGAAGCAGAGTTTACTTTTTTGAGAGAGAAGACGAATGCTACTGCCGGCAACCTTAGTGTACAGGTGAACAAGCTAAAAGATGCAGGGTATATAGAGGTAGTAAAGCAATATAAGGAAAACTATCCCCAAACCATTTGTAAAATAACCAGGAAAGGGATTGATGCATTTGAATTGTATGTAACCGCCTTGCAATCATACATGAATCCTTAGAGAAATTAAAAAGCTCTTCATTTTACTGAAGAGCATTTTTATTATGCTTGGTTTTATTAGGTAGTGCCGACTTTGCTTAAAGAAATCAGCATTGAAGCTTTTCGAATTGAAAAAATTTCGATAAGTATTTTATTAGGTTCTATAAAATGGGGGGAACATTATTTCCAGAGCATGAAACGGGTAGCAAAAGCCTCATTACTAAAAATCATCTGAATAACATAAGAACCATCAGCCAGGTTGGTAACATTTTTAAGCGGTATTGCATTGTAGCTGCTGGTTAACTGGTTTGTTTGCTGTAATACAATTTTCCCTTCCTCATTTAAAATTGTAATAGACGCCTCTCCTGCCTTTTTCGCCTTAAAACGTACGAGCATTTCTCCCGATTGTCGATTAGAACCCAGTGTGATGGCTTTCTTTTTTTCACCATTACCTGGTGAAATACTAAATGGATCATTTGTGCAGGATGCACTGAATACCGGCTGAGCAACCAGGCTAAAAACAATAAGTGTTGTTAGTGTAAAAATTATTTTTTTCATACTGTGGTTTGTTAAAATGATGGTAAGTTGGAATGATTGATACAATCAAACAGTTAGTAACACAGTATATGCGGAAATTAATTTGTTCTTCGGAAGGAATTAGATTAAGAACCTTTTCAAAAACTTAAATGGGAAAGGTTGTGGTTTGTAAGTTGGAGAATATGTGGTAAGCATTATTCAGCCATAAAACTAAGGCTTTATTTCATATCGCCAAATTTATTTTCACAGATTTAAAATTTTCCTGTTTTTTTATAATGAACAATTAGTACTTCTATCCGTTTTACCTTTACCAACAAATCAGTACATGTCATCTATTATCAGTGTTCATCATCTCTCCAAACAGTTTAAAGATACAAAGGCGGTAGATGATCTTTCTTTCACCGTATATGAAGGAGATGTTTATGGTTTCCTTGGCCAGAATGGTGCAGGAAAATCAACGACCATCCGTATGCTGCTTAGCCTCGTGGCCCCTTCCGGCGGAGAAATTAATATTTTCGGTCAAAAGCTTAGTACTCACCGTTCAGAAATTTTGAAAAGGGTAGGCGCTGTTATTGAAAAGCCCGACCTGTACAAATATCTTTCCGCATACGACAACCTTTCCATATTTGCCAAAATGAGCGGGTTGAAAGTCACCAGGCAACTGCTAATGCAGCAATTGCAAATGGTGGGCCTTGCAGACAGGGCAACCAGTAAAGTGAGAACCTTTAGCCAGGGAATGAAACAGCGCTTAGGCATCGCCGTGGCATTGGTACACGATCCGGCGTTGATTATTCTCGATGAACCTACTAACGGCCTCGATCCGCAGGGCATTGCTGATATGCGTAACCTCATTTTAAAACTAAGCAGCGAAATGGGTAAAACAGTTTTAATTTCATCGCATTTATTAAGTGAGATAGAAGTAATCGCCAACCGGATGATCATTATACATAAGGGCAAAAAAATGGTAGAAGGAAAGGTGGCAGATCTGCTTGATCCCGCTCATTCGCTCATACAAATTGAAACATTGAATAATGAGGAAACCCTGGAAAAACTGAAACAAACAAAATGGGCTTCCTACATGCAGGAGGAAAAGCAATTGCGCTTAATGATGAATAAAGATGCAGTACCGCAACTAATCAGCGATCTCGTTGCAATGAACGTGCAGCTATTGTCCGTCAACTCCAGCCATTCCCTGGAGAATTATTTTTTATCACTTACAACCGTACCGGGCTATGTTGAACCTTTTGCAAATTGAACTTTTTAAAATTTCCCGCAGGCCACGTACCTATATTGCCTTTGCAGCCATCGCCGCCATCGTATTTATTTTTCAGTTTGCATTTAAGGCAGACGGACAGAATTATATGAACCTGATGCTGCAAAGCGTAAAAGATACTTTTGAATTTGAAAGGGTAAGGGCCATCAACGGGTATTTTATGTGTTACATCATTCTCAACACATTGCTGATTCAAGTGCCCATACTGGTCGCTTTGATTGCAGCAGATTCTATTTCCGGCGAAGCCAATATGGG
>JANPIJ010000469.1:0-5947 GCA_031424955.1 Ferruginibacter sp.
GTCGCAAATTGCGACTTCAAACAAAAGCAATTTATGGCAAAAGCAAAACAAACCGTGGCCAAAATAACAGAAGCCGTTATTGTAGAAAAGGTACATGTAATCCGCGGTGTAAAAGTAATGCTGGATAAGGATTTGGCGGAAATGTATGGCGTGGAAGTGAAAGTGTTGAACCAGGCTGTGAAACGTAAACTCCATCGCTTCCCTGTTGATTTTATGTTTCAATTATCGATCATTGAATGGGATTCTTTGAAGTCACAATTTGTGACTTCAAAGAGTGCGGGACGTGGCGGCGTTCGAAAACTTCCGTTTGCTTTTACCGAACAAGGCGTTGCAATGCTTTCATCAGTGCTTAATTCCGATACAGCAGTTGAAGTAAATATTCAGATAATAAGGGTATTTACTAAAATGAAGCAACTGCTCTTTGATAATAAGGAACTTTGGAATAAAATTGAAAAAATAGAACAACATTTGATAAAGCATGATGAAGAAATAAAAATAGTATTTCAATATCTTAAAAAATTATTGATACAGGAGGCTGAGCCAAGAACAGTAATCGGGTTTCCTTATCCAAACAAAAAATAAATGAATACAATCAAACCATATTTACGCCTGAGCGGATTAGAACCATTAGTCGTTCGCCCGGAAACAAACTTTGTAAACGTAGGTGAACGTACCAACGTTACCGGTAGTAAAAAATTTGCACGCCTGATCAGGGAAGGTTCGTATGAGCAGGCGCTTAGCGTTGCCCGCCAACAGGTAGAAAGCGGGGCACAAATCATTGATGTAAACATGGATGATGCCTTACTGGAAGGCGTTCAGGCCATGACCACTTTCCTGAACCTGGTGCAGGCAGAACCCGATATTGCCAAAATTCCCATCATGATCGATTCCTCCAAATTTGAGATCATTGAAGCGGGACTAAAATGTGTGCAGGGTAAATGCATTGTGAACTCTATTTCAATGAAGGAAGGGGAAGCTAAATTTATAGAGCAGGCCTTCATTTGCAAAACCTATGGTGCATCGGTGATTGTAATGGCTTTTGACGAAGTGGGCCAGGCCGATACCAAACAACGTAAAATAGAAATTTGTCACCGGGCCTATAAGATATTAACTGAACAGGTTGGATATGCTCCACAGGATATTATTTTTGATCCCAACATTTTCGCCATTGCTACCGGTATTGAAGAGCATAATAATTACGCGGTAGATTTTATTGAAGCCACCAAAGAAATAAAAAGACTAATGCCGCTCACCAAAGTAAGTGGAGGTGTGAGTAATGTATCTTTTTCATTCCGTGGTAATGATCATGTACGGGAAGCCATTCATAGTGTGTTCCTGTATTATGCCATTAAAGCGGGCATGGACATGGGTATTGTAAACGCAGGCCAGTTAGTGGTGTATGATGAGATAGAACCAACCCTTCGTGATCTCTGTGAAGATGTGATCCTCAATCGAAATAACGATAACAATGAAGCCACTGAAAAATTAATCGTCCATGCCGAAAAAGTAAAGGCAAAAGGTAAGGTAGAGGTAAAGGATGAAAAATGGAGAAACGACCCGGTTGAAAAACGCCTGTCGCATTCCCTGGTAAATGGCATTACCGATTATATTGATGCAGATACGGAAGAAGCCCGGATTAAATATCCCAAACCATTGGATGTAATTGAAGGGCCCTTGATGGATGGGATGAATATTGTAGGCGACCTGTTTGGTGCAGGTAAAATGTTTTTACCCCAGGTAGTAAAAAGCGCCCGGGTAATGAAGAAAGCCGTAGCGGTTCTAACCCCGTTTATTGAACAGGAAAAGGAAGACCGTAAACAGGCCCATCTTGCAGCCGGTACTACCAACGAAGAGTCTGCAGGAGCAGCAAAAATATTACTGGCAACGGTTAAAGGAGATGTACATGATATTGGCAAAAATATTGTTGGTGTGGTATTAGGATGTAATGGCTACGACATTATTGACCTTGGTGTAATGGTGGCCACAGAGAAAATACTGGATGCTGCGGTTAAACACAATGTTGATATCATCGGTCTCAGCGGATTGATTACTCCATCACTGGATGAGATGGTGCACGTGGCGCACGAGATGAAACGAAGGGGAATGACCCAGCCATTGTTGATTGGCGGCGCCACTACTTCCCGAATGCATACGGCAGTAAAAATTGCCCAGCAATACGATAATGGTGTAATACATGTACTGGATGCCAGTCGCAGTGTAACCGTTGCGGGTAGCCTGCTAAGCAAAGAACAAAAGCCGGAATTTTTAATTGGTATCAAAAAAGAATACGACAAGTTAAAGGAAGATTTTGCCAATAAAAAAACGGTAAAAAATTACCTGCCTTTTGCAGAATCGCAGCATAACGGGGCACCAATTGACTGGGATAATTTTACACCCGTTGCACCTTCATTTACAGGTACAAAGATTTTCAATGACTTCGACCTTGCTGAAATAGCAGAGTACATTGACTGGCAACCATTTTTTATTGCCTGGGAAATGCATGGTAAGTTTCCACAAATATTAAGTGATGCAGTCATTGGCAGTGCCGCTACTAATTTGTACAAGGATGCACAAAAACTTTTGAAACAGATCATTGATGAAAAATGGCTGAATGCAAGGGCTGCCATTGGATTTTGGCCGGCAGTTAAAACGGCCCCTGATACCGTTATTGTGCAAAGCGAAAAAGGAAACGTACAACTTGAATTCCTTCGCCAGCAAATAAAAAAAGCCGCAGGGCAACCCAATTTGTCGTTGGCCGATTTTATAAAGCCCGGCCCATCCCCCACCACTGGTAAGCTGGTGGAAGACACTACTAAAGCCCCTTCCCAAAAGGAAGGGGTGGAAACAGTGGACTTCGGATATGAAATGGCCGATCCTATTACTTATGGACTATTAAAGGAGTACGCTTTAAAACATCGCAACCAACCTACTAAATCAGAATTTATTTTGTGGGAGTTGTTGAAGTCAAAACAATTAAACGAATTCAAATTTAGAAGACAGCATATCATTGGTAATTACATTGCAGATTTTGTATGTTTGGATAGAAGACTGGTTATAGAAATTGATGGATTGGTACACCAATTACCTGAAAACCTGGAAGCAGATGAAGTAAGAACAAAATGGTTGGAGGGAAAAGGTTTTAAAGTAATAAGATTCACAAACGAAGCGGCAATAAACAAAACGAATGAAGTTCTTGATATCATCCTAACAAACTTAAAAGATCGACCAAGTATCAAAGGCAGTAACAATCTAAGTTCCCCCTTCGGGGGACAGGGGGCTGGTTCTGATTATATTGGTGCTTTTGCAGTAACGATGGAAGGCATTGAAACACACATCAAAAATTTTGAAGAGAAACTGGATGATTACAATAAGATAATCCTGCAGGCATTGGCAGATCGCTTAGCTGAGGCTTTTGCAGAATTGCTTCACAAAAAAACAAGACAGGAATATTGGGGCTACGCAACCGGTGAGCACTTAAGCAATGAACAACTCATTAAAGAAGAATACCTGGGCATCAGGCCTGCACCCGGATATCCTGCCTGTCCGGATCATACAGAAAAATATAAGTTGTTTGATTTATTAGGAGGTGAGGAAGCCACCGGTATTACGCTTACAGAATCACTGGCGATGTACCCTGCATCCTCCGTTAGCGGATGGTATTTTGCCAATCCGGAGAGTAAATATTTTGGAGTGGGGAAAATCAGTGAGGACCAGGTAAACGATTACGCAGAAAGAAAAGGAATGCCATTAGTTGAAGTAAAGAGATGGCTGAGCCCGATATTGGAATAAGCATAGTCATGCGTTATTAATGCACGCCGATTAACTATGGCATTTAAATGCTTTAATAATAATCGCAAATGTAGTTGACCATTTTTCATCCTGAGCCAAAACTGTCTTTTATTGGTAGTTTTGGCTCAGGATGTATATCCCTCTTTTTGCCAGGGTACAAACAAATGATCAAGTGAAAAGGAATGTTCAATCAACCCTATACTATGTTCATTAGGTTCAATACCCATGCTGGTGATGAGGGTTAAAAAAAGATGCTTGTTCGTTTTTGTTTCAAGTTTAAAAATATTTTTCTTTTGTAGTAGTGCCGAAGCATATTTTTTATCCAATGAAAACCTGCCTTCATAAAATTTTATTTCGCACAGGTTGATGCAATTATCACGGCGGTTAATCACCAGGTCAATCTGGGCCTTATCGTTGCTACTATTACCCCTGCTTTTCCAAATGGATGTTTCACTATACACTCCGGTGATGCCAAGGGCAATTTTTACAGCAGGCACATGTTTCATACAGATGCTTTCAAATGCATAGCCACTCCATATTTTCCAGGTGGGTGTGTCACTTAGCCTTGTCCAGGTTCCTTTACCGCTGCCGCGATTGGCTTCCATAAATTTTAAATAAAAGAGAGAGTACTCATCCGTTAGCTTATAGATACTATCCTTCAATTTTTTTCCAATCGGAATATAGGGAGTAATAAAACCGGAAGCTGATAATTCATCCAGTAAACTGGTAGTGCTTCCCCCACTTTGCAATTTGCATACTTTAATAATTTCATTCCTGTTTAGTCCCATCGGCTTTGCTGCCAATGCTTTTATCACCTTAAAATGCCGGTCGGCATTGTCAAATAAAGCCTTGTACAAATCAGTAAACTCATTATACAAAAAGCCATTTTTTGTGAAGCATGCCTTATCTATAATTTGAGCGGCGCTCAAACCCGCTGATGCCTGGTTTAAATAATGAGGCACACCTCCAAAAGCCATGTACAACTGAGTAACCTGGTAGCGGTTCAATTGGACGTTGCGGTTTTTTAAAAAGGCTTCGGTTTCATATAATGTGAATGGCTGCAAGGCAATCTTCTGTGTAATCCGGTTGTGTAATCCCCCTTTGTTGCGAACCACATTTTGTATCATCCAACTGGCTGCAGAGCCGCAAAGTATAATGGCCAGGTTCTGCTGCTTACAGGCCCAGGTATTCCAAAACTGTTCAAAGGCTGCGAGAAAATTAGATTTTGAAGTCTGCATCCAGGGAAATTCATCTAAAAAAATAACTGCCTTTTTTCGGCGTAATTTTTTCTGCATCAACTTAGCAGTTAATTCAAATGCCGCAAACCAATCTACTGCAACGGGCAGCTCAATGCCATTGTTAAGTTGCCTGGCCAATGCCTTGCAATAACCACTTAATTGCACCGTAGTATCAACATTGTGAATACCGGAATATTCGAAGGAAATATGTTTTTGCAAACAAGCACTAATAAGGAAGGTTTTACCTATTCTTCTGCGGCCAAATACTGCTACTAAATCTGCACTTGTATTTGCTACAATGCTTTCCAGTAGCTGCTTTTCCTCTTCTCTTCCTATAATAGTTATACCCTCCATTTAAATTTATTTAGAGCCAAATGTACCTTTTTTTTTGAGATTTGGCTCAGGATACCAGTTATATCCTGAGCCAAATCTAAATATTTTTTGCAGTTTTGGCTCAGGATATTTTGCGCTTTACACAAATTTAAACATAAAATTGTTGAATACAATACGTGAACACTTAACCGCTAAATTCCAAATTGGCGCCTAAGAGTTGCGGACTTATGATGACAATTGCATTTTATACGAAAAGGTGTAAAACGTAGAATGACTATTCACGATAAATATCATTGATACCTAACACATGGCTGATCTGCTGGTACAAAAAAATACCAGGCTTTTCAATGAATCAACCTTTCGTAAAATTCAGTATGCATTATGGCAGCAGATTGTAGCGAAGAAAATATGATATAACAGGAATGGTTTTAAAGGAAGGTAATGATTCAGGGCAGACGCATTAAAAAAATCATACAGAATTTGTGAGAATGGCCACGAGGTAGTCATTATTCCATCCTGCATTTTTTCTTTTTGTTTTCATGCTTACCTTTCTTGCACCTCTTTTGTCCTTAAATTGGTATAAAAGA
>JANPIJ010000470.1:0-14390 GCA_031424955.1 Ferruginibacter sp.
AAAAACGCTCAAAATCAAATGGCTTTAACAGGTAATCTGTTACATTTAGTTCAAACCCTTCCACTGCATACTGGTGATAGGCCGTGGTGATGATTACCGCAGGCGGATGTGTAAGCGTTTTTAAAAAAGCCATCCCTTTTAATTTAGGCAGATGTATATCTAAAAAAATCAATTCAGTGGTATGATCCCGCAGGAAATCCGTTGCCAAAATAGCATCTTTAAATATTCCCTGTAGTTCCAGGAAAGGCACCTGCGAAATATACTCAGACAAAATTTTAGCTGCTAACGGCTCATCTTCTACTATAATGCATTTTATGTTAGACATGGCTGGCCAGGTTTATTTTTAAAGTGGTGGTAAATACAGATTCGCCTTGCAGAACAGTGAGGTTGAAATTTGTATAAAGCAATTCCAGTTGTCGCCTGAGGTTGGAAAGGCCGATGTTTTCTTTTACACTTCGATCTTCAGGAAATGCTTCGGTAGAATTTTTTACTACAAATAATAACTGCCGCTGGTTAACGGAAAGATGAATATCGACAAAGGGTTGGCTTCTTGTTTCAGACACGCCGTGCTTGAAGGCATTCTCCACTAACGGAATCAGCAAGAGCGGCGGTAAGGCCTGTTTCATATCTTCAACATCGTAATTAAAATTGATGCGCAACGATTCATCGTACCGCAATTTTTCAAGGGCAATATAGTCGCCGATAATTTTCAGTTCCTGTTCAATTGCAATGTACGCTCCGCCGGCTTCATACAGCATGAAACGCAGTATTTTCGACAGGCGTAAAATGGATTCCGGTGCCAGGTCAGATTTATCTCTTGCCAAAGAATAGATATTGTTTAGGGTGTTGAATAAAAAATGCGGGTTGGTTTGTGATTTGAGATAGTTCAGTTCTGCTTCCTGTTTTTCGATACGTAATTGCTTTGCGGCATTTTTTAAAGTTGTGTAATTGTACACATGCCTTACGATTCCAAAAAAGAAAATGGAAGCTGTACTATATCCCATAAAAAAACTTTCTCCGCTATATTCGGGCTTGAATGAATTTAAGTCAAAATAAATATGTAACCGAATGCCAGCATTCCTCCAGCCGTACAATCCAAAAGAATATAACATTAAATGAATCCAGATCAGTATCAACCCTATTAGAATTCTTCTCCAGCGTAGTTTTATAAAAGGGAGGGTATATTCAAAAAGTATAAAATTAAGCGGCAGCAGAAAAATGATCAGCCAGCAATGATTTACCACCCTTTTTGCAAAGGTTTCGGGATTAGCTATTAAACTGCCAAATACATTCAGTATAAAAAAAGCAACCGCAAGCCGTATATAAAACTTAACCTTTATCCTGTTAATTAATAGCTTCATTACTTATATTTATTGGTTAAAAGTCGGTAAAACTTTCCACTTACAACTTACAGTATATAGAATTGACTTTGCGGTAAACCAATAACAAGGAAAGGTCAACCACCTTCGTCAATGGTGAATGGTGAATGGTGAATGGTGAATGGTGAATGTAAGAACCTCAACTGAAAGTAACTTTCCGGTGAAATCTAAATTTCAGAAAGCCTCGAATCACGATTTACCATTGATCATTGTTCATCGACGATTCACCTTTGAACATTGCCCATTGACCATTGACAATTCACCATTGGCCATTAACCATTCACCGGGCGGTATCCATTATCAGGTTGTTTGTGTACCATCATCCGCCGTTTATCGACTCCTGCAATTCCCGTTTGCTTTAATTGAATATTCTTGTATCAGCATCCCGGGAAGCTGATACAAACATTCATACAACCAGTTTTAAAAATCAAAACTAAATCTACCATCATGAAACAGATTATTCTTTCGATTGTGATTGCGTCTACTGCAATGGTTGCAAAGGCGCAAACGGAGATACCGCGTCAGCCTGCCGGTTATGAAGCAGCCAACTGGAACACCTGGTTGCTGGATAAACCACAGCAAATAGTAATTGCGGCTCCCCCAACTGCTGCCCAATCAAAAGCTGAATTGCAATCTGTAAAACAACGTGCAGGTAAGCTGGATAAAAAAAAATTGACGGAAATAAAATATTGGGATGCCGGAGCCCCCGCCTACCGCTGGAACCAGATCGCACCGAAACTGATTGACCAGAAACCCGAAGTAATGCTGCGCATTCCAACAGCATGGATGAACCTGGCTATTTATGATGCCACCATTTTAGCCTGGAAAGAAAAGGTAAAATATAAAAGGAAGCGGCCCGGCTCTTTTGATCCTGCATTCAACCCTGTCATCAATGCACCACTCACCTATTCCTATCCATGTGAACATACCGTAACGGCTGCAGCGGCCGCAACTATGCTGGCCTATTTTTTTCCTGAAAAAGCAGATTCCATTTTGCAACTGGCACATGCTGCTTCGCAATCACGTATTGATGCAGGTGTACAATTTCCCAGCGATGCAGATGCCGGTTGGAAATTAGGTGAAGAGGTAGCAAAACAAATAATAGAAAAAGCGAAGCTGGATGGCTCTGCAAATGTTTGGGACGGTACAATGAATAAAGATCCAAAAAAATGGACCGGCCCTTACCCGATGGGTATAACGCTTGGCACATTTTCACCCATTGTATTGCGATCGCCAGACCAGTTCAGGCCTGCGGCTCCACCCGATTTTGAATCAGAGATGAAAGCGCTAAAAGAATTCAGGCAAACCTTTAAATCCCGTTCCCTGGCTTTTTACTGGGCAAACAATGGAGGATTTGACTATTGGTCGGATATGGCTGCACAAAAAATGTTTGAATATCGTATGATGGATGATGCGCCTGCTGTTGCCCGTATATACACGGTATTGCATAACGCTTATCATGATGCTGCCATTGCCATCTTTGATGCCAAATACACTTATTGGGGAATAAGGCCATCGCAATACGACAGTACCTACAAGCCGCTGATCGCCACACCGCCTTTCCCTGGTTATCCATCTGGTCATGCCTTAGGTGCCGGCGCTACCAGCACTGTAATGGAATATTTTTTTCCTGCGGATGCAAAATATTTCCGGCAAATGGCACAGGATTGTGCAGACTCCAGGTTCTATGCGGGCATTCATTTTAAAACAGACAATGAAACAGGACTACAAATGGGTAAGGCCATCGGAAAATATGTTGTTGAAACCTGGATGAACAAATAGATACCCGTATCATATCACACAGAAAATGATGTATTAAGTACCGAATATTCCTGGTGAGTCACCCCCAAAGCGTGGCCCACCAGGAATATTCATCTCTGACAAATTGATGTTCACATGACCGTGAAAAAAAAGCCCAAGGCAGGTGTTACCATGCTCTCTCGTCAGCCTTACGATGATTACTGCATTGCAGTTGGGTCGAAAAAAAGCGAATCAATCAATTATTTTCTACCCTGCATGATTAAGTAAAGGTTGTACAGGGAAAGAAAAAACCCCATGGAAGAAATAACCAGTGTTAACCAAAAACCTGTCAACCGGTAATTGGTTAATTTTAGCCTTGCTTCCAGCAACTGATCTTTTTCTTTCTGATGTGGTTTTGCAACCGGATCTGCTTTTTCTTTGGGATGATCCTTAATATGATGGCCTGCTTCCAAATAGCATTCATACCCTCCTTTTATCATCCAGAATTTGCCAAAGTTGGTGATATTTAAAACGGTATGCAATGTATCGGAGTACACGGCAAGCTTATCCCTTACCAACTGGTCGCACCACGACTTTGTGTTGGCAAACTCGTTACTTTGAGTTGTAAAAAATGTTGTAGCATAATCATATACATTTAGTTCTTCTTTATCATACAAAGCACCTAACAGTTGTTGGAGAAATTCTTCCTTAAGCATAAAACGATCATCTATAGGTTTATAATTGGATTAAACTAAAATTCAGTTCTTCCTTGCATTTACAATAAAAATATTCATGACTTCCTTTTCCTTTTCAATTTGTTCAAAAAAAACATCCAGGTAATTAATCATATCCTTCCTGTTATCCGGAGTAAGCTCTTCAAAGTTCATCACAAGTGAATCAATACGTGGTCTTTGCTGCCTAAAAATCTGCAACGCCGACTGAACCTCTTTCATCGACCTTGGAAATCCCCTGTACACCCGTTGCCTTATTGATATGATGGATAATTCGGGTGGAGGTACGGCGTATGAAGCATTTACCAGGCCGCAATAATCAAAATCATAGGGCACAATAATGGGTACAGAAAAAGTATCCGAAATATTGCGCATCAATTTTAAATTTTTATATACGGGAACCGCCCAGTCTATGTTTCCGACCATGTATTGAAATAAAGACAACAGCGTAGTTTGTTCCCTGGCAGTTGACTGGGTATGATATACTTTGGATTCAATCTCCACACAGTTATTTCTCTTTGCCATTTCATCCACATCTTCAATAAAGAATGAATAGCGTGATTGAGATTTTAATTTCCCTTTAATATCCTGGTACCCCATTTTCACCAGCCTCACCCGAAAACTTTTTTCTGTAAGCAGGTTATAAATTTTATATACCAGGTATTCCTTTAATAATAACTGTTCATCATATTTACTACCTCCACATGGCCAAACCAATTTTAGGCGTCCCAGTGGATTGAGTACCCCTTTATTGGGAGATTTAAAACTTACCATAATGGGAGGCATATAACATTCCCCTCTTCTGAATTCTCCCCTTGCCCTGATGGCAATTTCTTCCGTAACCTTTAAACTATCGGTAAACAGGCAGGTGATTGTGGCGGGTAGAAAATTAGTTTTATAATCCTTTCTAAGTTTTTCATTGATCAATTTCCTGAAATCCGCAACCAGGGTCATTTCCAAAATAGGTTCATCGGTAAAAAACTTCTTTTTATCAACAAAAAGTGATTGTGCAGACGCCACACTGTTTCCAAAAACTAACAGAATAGTAAATACCCGGATAATGATATTCCGATACAGGGTTTTGTTGGACCGGCCAGTCTGCAAAAACGATTGATCGCAGGGAAGGTTATATATCGGTGCTGGCCGATGTATTGAAGTGAAACCGAAATTCCCTTCCTGTGCTGCTGAATGATTCATGGTATTGATAGGGGTATATTTTTCATCTGAGTTTATTTCATTTATTACCTTCCGATGCATCCGCCTCGCTTCTGAAGCTTTAGTATCCGGCTTTATAACGATTTTGATAATTTCACTCCGGATCGCCTGTTATATTCTCTGCTGCTAACCGGGAGCGGTCCGGGGATTTTGGTGGCGACTGCCCAAACCACTTAGGAACAACATACAAGGCTGCAATACTTTTGAAGCAATTTTCATGTAAGAGAATTTTGGGAAAGATATATCCCATCTTTAAAACCGGCAGTAAAAGTAAAAATATATTCCCCCGAAATTCCTGATCCCGGTCAACCGGTAAAGAGATCTATATCATCTAAAACAGCCATCAGGCATCCTTTTTAGCTATCAACCGAAAACATGGTTGATAAGGAGAGGTATTCGTATAAAATGGAGAAGAACTTCTTGCATAATAGCCAGGTAGCAATTGCATGAACACATCTCCCCGCCCAGGCATACCGTGTAAAATAGCGTAACCAGGAACACTTTACCCTGTATCTGTAAAATATGACGGTAAACATGTATTGTGTTGATGCAGGTCATTCTTTTGGGAGTAATTCTATACCTATCTTTATACAACTCCCTTTCAGAGTCATGATTGATATAATACGATACGGAGTGAGTTTTTTAATCCGGAAAACAGTTTTAATTAACGGAAAGAAAGGATGGACCGGTTAGTTTTAAGCAACATGACAGTTAAAAAGACCTTACCCCGGGTTGTTAAATTATAAGGCAGGCTTAATAAACCCTGCCTTATAATCAGCCCAATTATAATCCCAGCAAAATAACTGATAACAGGTAAAATGGAGAATTCCATTTTATGTGGAACTATTAAAGGCGATTGCATAACATTTGAATGCCGTTGGAGAAGAAGTGTATTACCTGCGCCTTAAGAGCAGTCTTTAATTAATTGCTTTACTTAAATCATTACCCCTTATTTCAATGCCGTGGAAAACGGGGCTTCAATAAAGTAACCAGTTTTTTCATTCCTATAAAAAATTAACCGATGAAAAACGATGTAACATTTGACAAGGGTGGCTACACTTATCCCGGGGCTTATATGCCTTTATTAAATGAAGAAGACCTGCAGTTTTCACTTGCGGATTCGCATATATCAGAAGGCGTGTTACCTCCGGTGAATGTAATAGAACTGGCTGATTCATTTAGAGTAAGGGTTGCAATACCTGGTGTGAAGCGGGAGCATTTCCTGGTATATGCGTCGGGAAATAATTTGTTTGTTTGTGTGATCAATAAAGATCCTGAATTGCATGACGGTGAAAGCTTTCAATTGCATGAATTCAATTACGAAAATTTTAACCGCCACATAAAATTACCGGAAATAGCGGATTCAGAATTTTCCATTGCGGAATACAAATCCGGTATACTCGATATTTATATCCCAAAATCAAAACAACCACCCAAAAAAATATTTACCAATATTGTTGTTTATTAAATTACCCGGGCCAGGTATTCAAACTTAGTTTCCTTGCCCAATCCTATATTGATGATTTACAATACATACTCCTTCTTAGTCACAAAAAACAGGGTGCATTGCAATTGATGCGCCCTGTTTTTTGTGACTCTATGGGGAATTATGCCTGCCACTTTTTACCAGCAAATAAAGGCTAATGATACCCGATAAGGCTACAGAATTTAATACGGTGTGTAAACCGGTTCGGTTATGGATAAGGGGTGGTGAGGACATTCAAAAAAAATGCTGAACCCTATTACCGGTTCAGCATTTTTTATTACGATCAACACATTTTAATTATGCATCTCCAGTTGGCTCTTCCGGCAACCCGGTTGCTGTTTCGGCGCCTGGATTGTCATTTGCGTCAGTAGCAGGAATATCAGTTTCAGCCGCTCCGTCGTCCGGGTTTAATACCGCACCATCTACCGGAGTTTCTGCATCTGTATCAGCCAAAATAACATCTTCCGGTTCTTCATCCAGTTTTGTAATGGCAGCTATTTCATCTCCGTCATCTACCCTTATCAATTTAACTCCCTGGGTAGCCCTTCCCTGTTCACTTACGCTGGCCACGCTCATTCTAATGGTTACACCGCTTACGCAGGTGATCATCAGGTCCTCTTTTTCGGTAACATCCAGCAAGCCCACCAATGAACCGGTTTTATCCGTTACATTGATTGTTTTAACACCTTTACCACCACGATTGGTAATACGGTAGTTGGCTTCCCCTGTTTCCGGATCGTCGAGGAAGGTACGTTTACCAAAGCCTTTTTCACTCACCACCAAAATAGTCCGTGATTTATCTTCCCTGTTCACACATACCATTCCTACCACTTCATCTTTTTCATCATCTACCTCAATTCCAAATACCCCAATTCCGCCACGACCTGTAGAACGAACTTTTTCTTCAGGAAAACGAATGGCACGACCACTTTTAACTGCCAGCATAATCTCTGAATTACCATCAGTCATTTTTGCTTCAAGCAACTGGTCGCCTTCCTGGATATTAATGGCATTGATACCATTTTGCCTTGGACGGCTAAAATCTTCCAGGTCTGTTTTTTTGATGATCCCTTTTTTGGTACATAATACGATGTAATGACTCTTTACATATTCCTCATCATTAAAATTCTTCACGTCAATGATCGCTCTCACCTTGTCGTCCTGCGGTATCTGGATCATATTTTGTAAAGCACGGCCCTTGCTGGTTTTGTCTCCTTCGGGAATTTCGTACACTTTTAGCCAGAAACATCTTCCCTTTTCGGTAAAGAACATTAAGGTATGATGCGTAGATGCCACAAAAAGATGTTCAATATAATCTTCCTGGCGGGTGCTGCTTCCCTTTGATCCGCGTCCTCCCCTGCGTTGCTGGCGGTATTCTGCTGATGAAGTACGCTTGATATACCCGAGGTGCGATATGGTTACCACCACATCTTCTTCTTCAATCAGGTCCAGCATATTGATTTCATCCCCAACATACACGATCTCCGTTTTGCGCTCATCCCCGAATTTGGCTTTTACTTCCGCTAATTCAGTTTTGATAATATCATAGCGCATCCCTTCGTTCGATAGAATCAATTTCAGGTGCTCGATCAACTTCATAATTTCTGCATGTTCTTCGCGGATCTTATCTATTTCCATACCGGTCAGGCGTTGTAAACGCAATTCCAGCACTGCTTTGGCTTGTATCTCAGTCATCCCGAAATTACTAATCAAACCTTCCTGTGCGATGTTCGGAGTAGATGATTCACGAATCAGTTTAATAACTGCATCCAGGTTATCCAGGGCGATGATATAGCCTTCCAGTATATGTGCCCTTTCCTGTGCTTTGCGTAATTCAAACTGCGTTCTGCGAACTACTACCTCGTGCCTGAACAGTATAAACTCACTGATCAGGTCTTTTAAATTCAAAATCCTGGGCCTGCCTCTCACCAACGCCACATTATTGATACCATAAGAAGTTTGCAACTCCGTTTGCTTATACAACTGGTTAATCACCACCTGTGCCACGGCATCCTTCTTAAGGTCAACTACTACCCTTGTTCCTTCTTTATTGTTACTCTCATTATTTACATCGGAAATACCTTCAATGTGTTTTTCATTGATCAGCTCGCCAATTTTTGCAGTCAGTGCATCCCGGTTTACCTGGTAAGGCACTTCGTAAATAATTACTTTTTCCCTTCCGTTTTTGGTGGTTTCAATATTTACCTTTCCACGCAATACCACCCTTCCCCTACCGGTATGAAAACCAGCTTTGATACCTTCAAAACCGTAAATAATTCCCCCTGTTGGAAAGTCGGGCCCTTTTACATGCTTAATCAAATCGTCTATTGAAATTTCCCGGTCGTCAATGTAGGCAATACAGGCGTCAATCACCTCGCTCAGGTTATGGGGCATCATATTGGTGGCCATACCTACTGCAATGCCGCTTGATCCGTTTAACAATAACTGGGGAATGCGGGTTGGCAATACGGTTGGCTCCTGCAATGAATCATCAAAGTTGAGCTGATAATCCACGGTTTCCTTTTCAATATCCTCCAGCATGGCTTCTGCAAACTTTTCCATCCGCACCTCGGTATAACGCATGGCTGCCGGTGGATCTCCATCCTGGCTACCAAAGTTACCCTGTCCATCAATCATGGTATATCGCATGGACCATTCCTGCACCATACGTACCATCGTATCGTAAATAGAGGCATCGCCGTGTGGATGGAATTTACCCATTACTTCCCCCACAATACGGGCACTTTTTTTATAGGCTTTATTACTGTAATTACTCAGTTCGTTCATGCCAAATAATACACGCCGGTGTACAGGTTTTAAACCATCCCGAACATCCGGTAAGGCACGTCCAACGATCACACTCATCGAATAATCGATATATGACGTTTTCATTTGTTCCTCTATGTTTACAGGAATAATTCTACCCCTGTTACTGGCGGCTCCACCATCATTTGGCGGTACCATTTCACCATTTAAATCTTCGTTATTTTCCATATAAATTTATAGTGTGCAAAACTACCGATTTTAACCCACTTATCCTCGTATAAAACAATGCTTTATGACGGTTTTTTTACACATTTAATTAAGACTTGTGAACAAGATTTACTGTGGGGATTTTGCACTACGGGAATTGGCAAAATTCTCAAAATCGAAAGGGTTGAAGTGTAATTTTTAAATTTCAGGAGTAACCAGGCGCCCTGCGATGAAAAGGGCCTATAAAATACCCGGGAAGCCTGCCTTAAACGCCGGGATATTACCAATATTTTGAAACTAAACAATAACTTGCCGGATTAAAGAAATTATCGTGAAAAAAATATTGCTTTTTGGGGCCGGAAAATCGGCCACCGTATTAATAGATTATTTGATTGCAGAGGCACCCGCCAATAACTGGATCATCATCATTGCGGACGCAAACAGGGAGCAGATTTTAGCCAAAACAAATAACTCCCCTTTGGTGGAAGCTATTCAAACAGATATTAACAATGATGCCCAGCGATCTAAATTAATAGAGCATGCGTCAATCGTAATTTCAATGATGCCCCCCACCCTGCATTTTTTAATTGCTAAAGATTGCGTGGAATACGGCAAAAATTTATTAACCGCCTCTTACCTGGATGCATCGATAAAAAGCCTGGAGACTGAAATTCAAAACAAAAAATTATTGTTCATCTGTGAAATGGGACTGGATCCGGGAATTGACCACATGAGCGCCATGAAACTAATTGATGATATCAAAGCAAAGGGCGGCGTGATTACGTCTTTTAAGAGTCATTGCGGTGGTTTGGTGGCGCCCGAAAGTGATGACAATCCCTGGCATTATAAAATAAGCTGGAACCCCCGCAATGTAGTAATGGCCGGTAAAGCAGGTGCGGAATATAAACTGAACGACCAGGTTCAGCACAAAGATTATAAGGAATTATTTACTGATTGCACCGAAGTAAATGTTGCCGGAATTGGTAAACTTGCCATCTATCCCAACAGGGATTCATTAAGCTATATCCCGGTTTATAACCTCGGAAATATTGCCACCTTTATACGAACCACCCTGCGATATCCGTCATTTTGTGTTGGATGGAATGCAATCGTTCAGGCTGGTCTTGTAAATGACACAACTCCGGTAAACTCCAACCAGTTGACTTTTGCAAAATGGTCAGCCCCGATTGTTCCGTTTATTAATGAAAGCAATAAAAACCTGCTTGATTTTCTTGGTTTATTTAAGGAAGACCGGGTACCATCTTCTGCTAAAACATCAGCGGATGTGCTGCAATATTTGCTGGAAACCAGGCTGGCGATGAAACCCGCAGATAAAGACATGATTGTAATGCTGCACGAAATTGAATATGTTCATACCGGTGTAACCACCAAAATAGAAAGCAGTTTAATTGTTAAGGGTGAAGATAACCTGCGAACCGCTATGGCAAAAACGGTTGGATTGCCATTGGGCATAGCTGCTAAATTAATTTTAAACAATACCATCCGGCTTACAGGGATCCATATCCCAACAATCAAAGCTATTTATGAACCTGTTTTAACAGAACTGGAAATAGTTGGTATCCGCTTTAAAGAACGACGGATAAAATAATTATTTTAGATTACGTACAAAATTTTTATTTTTGCCGTATAAAACTTTTTTATGGATGCTAAAATCACATTAAGCTTTGATGAAACAGTAATCACAAAAGCTAAGCAATACGCTGTGGACAACAATATCAGCCTTTCACGCCTGATCGAATTTTTATTAAATAAAGTTACCAGCAAGAGCTATCAATCTTTAGAAGATTTTCCCATTGCGGATTGGGTAAGCATGGTTGGTGAAGGTGAGGCCGTTTATCAAACAAAGCCCCGTAAAAATAAAGCGTTGAAAAACGAATACTTTAAATCTAAAAAATGAAAATATTTTTAGATGCAAATATTTTAGTATCCGTACTCAATAAAGAATACCCGCTGTTTACTTACTCCGCCAGGATTTTAAGTTTAGCGGATAACCCAAAGTTCACCATTTTTACATCCCCTGTTTGTTTGGCCATCGCTTTTTACTTTGCTGAAAAAAAATCCGGTACTCAACTTGCAAAGCGAAAAATTGAAATTCTGGCAAATAAATTATCCATCACCGATATCGGTAAAAATGAAGTGCTTCAATCTTTGCAAAATAAAAAGGTAAATGATTTTGAGGATGGCATTGAATATTATGCTGCTTTAAGTGGTAAGTGTGATACGATTATTAAAGAAGATATCAATGATTTTTATTTCTCGTCTATACCTGTCCTGAATTCCAGGTCCTTTGTTGAAAAACATTTGTTTTAGGCTTTTAATAATTCTCGTAGTTCCGCCACCCCTTCCGTAGCCGCTTTCTCAATAAAGGTAATATTTGGAGATTTGTTTATTTCAGGAATCTTTTTGTCAATGATAAATTTTGGAAGATAGGGTGGCGCATATTGCAACAATGAAGCGGCCGGGTATACCTGCAGGGAAGTACCTACCACCACAAAGTAATCGCAATCGTACATGATATTGATCGCTTTATCCATCATAGGAACTGCTTCTCCAAACCAAACGATATGCGGCCGAAGCTGCCCTCCGTCTTCTGCTAAATCGCCAATGTTGATATCTCCCGCAATCGGGTAAACTTTGCTTTCATTTTTTACACTTCGCATTAAAAATATCTGCCCATGCAGGTGTACAATTTTTGTTGATCCTGCCCTTTCATGAAGATCATCAATATTTTGGGTAATGATGGTTATATCAAAATCCTTTTCCAGGGCGGCGAGGCCAAGATGGGCAGCATTGGGCTTTGCAGCGGCCACATCCCTCCTTCTGTCGTTGTAAAAATCAAGCACCAGTTTGGGATTTTTTTGCCAGCCTTGTGGCGATGCTACTTCATACACATCATACCCGTTCCATAATCCATCGCTGTCCCGAAAGGTTTTTAATCCGCTTTCGGCGCTGATGCCAGCACCGGTCAGTACTACAATATGTTTCTTTTCCATAGTTCAAACTTACGATTTGCGTTCCAATCAAATTCGCAGAATAAATTCTACTTACCTACTACCCTTATTTACTTTACCAACCAGCAACCTACTACTACCCCTTCTCCCCTGCCATCTCCATCACGATCTTCCATTCTTCATCCGTAACCGGTTGTACCGATAACCTGCCTAACCTAACCAATGCCATCTCACTTAAACGCTTATCCGCTTTTATCGTTACGAGGGATACCGGCTTTTTTAATTTTCTTACTGGCTTAAAATCCACTACCACCCAGGCATCATCTTCGGTTGTGGGATCCTGGTAAGCTTCTTTAGCAACTTTTGCAATGCCCACAATTTCCATCCCTTCATTGCTATGATAAAATAAAACTTCATCTCCCTTCTTCATTGCCCTTAGATGAATGCGGGCCGCATAATTTCTTACGCCATCCCAAAAAGTTTGCTTGTCTTTTACGAGCTGATCCCAGCTGTATTTAAAGGGTTCTGATTTTACCAGCCAATGAGCCATGTAGGGATGATTTGTTTATTTATGCTTCAAATTTAACTAATAAGGCTTTATAATTTATTTATGTTTTTTTCCCCGAGAAGAAACCACGGGCTTCTTTGTCTCGTAACTGGCAATGTTAAAATAACTCATCATTAAGCAATCACTTAATCAAAAACATCTAAAATGAAAACAAGAAAAATCCTGCTGGGAGCATTAGCGATATCGGCAGCAGTTACCGGGGGCATCCTTTTTGCCGCGGATCACATTGATTCTCCCGCTGTAACCAATCAAGCTACAGACATTACAGATCTGTATGTATTCCAGGGCGAGACTGCCAGTAACCTTGTATTTGTAGCCAATACGCAAGGTTTGATGAGTCCGGGCACTTCCGCAACGGCTAAGTTCGACGAGAACACCGTCATTGAATTCAACATCGACAATAACAACGACAATGTTGAGGACCTGGTTATACAGGGAAAGTATGATGCGGCCAGCAACAGCATGTTAGTATACGGACCTATTGCTCCATCGGAGAAGGGTACACGCAGTAAACTGGAAGGTACATTGACCACTTCTGTTGGCGTTACGCCATATGGTGCCGGTGCTCCTGTCATTGCTACCTCCGCTACAGGGGTGAAAGTTTTTGCAGGTCCGAGAGATGATCCATTCTTCTTTGATCTCAACCAGTTTAAGAAAGTAATTGGAGGTACAGCACCTGGATTTAGCGCCACCGGAACAGATACGTTTGCCGGAACAAATGTGCTCAGTTTTGTAGTGGAAGTGCCAAAATCACAGTTGAACGGATCGGGCAAGATCAATGTATGGGTAGAAACCAAAAAGAAAATCTAATTAATTCAATCAAAAAATTTAAGCAATGAAATCAACAATAAAAATACTAGCCATTTTGGTGGCGGGATCTTTCACAATCGCCTCGTGCAGCAAAGATGATGCCCCTGCAGCGACCGTTTACTACGAGCAACAAGATCAAATGGCAAGGCCAGCGATCAACACCGTATTTGTAGGTGCTGCAAATAAGCAGAAGTTCAACACAACAGTTCCGTCACAGCAATCTGCTATGTTTGGCGCCGAGTTTACTGCTACGCTAGCCGCCTTGAATCCGGGGTATACTACCAATGCGTTGACCCAGACTGCCACCCAATTAACGGGTCTGTTGGTAACCGACGTATTGAACGTGTCTACTACCGGCACCACTACTTTCTTTGACGGTACCAATGTATTGACTGGAAGGGCGCTCAATGATGATGTGATTGATGTGGAGCTGTTGTTGTTATTTGGCGGTCCGACCGGAGCAAGTAATCCAACCCTTACAAAAGACAATGTAAACAGCAACGACAAGGCTTTCAA
>JANPIJ010000471.1:0-15898 GCA_031424955.1 Ferruginibacter sp.
CAAAATTTGTAGCCGGTTTCACATTACTTACAGATCCATCTTTATCTACAATAAACTGCACGAAGGCGGCATATTTTCCAACAGGGGCTTTGTTTTTGACGGGGATGTCTGCGTCAAGTTTTTTTTCCAAATATTTTATCCAGCCGACGTTACCACCAGGATAGGAAGCCTCTGTTTCTACTGCCGTAAATTTTCTTGTATTTATTTTTATCGTATCGGGTGTAGGGCTAACCTGTGCAGGTGCAATGAATCCGGATAAGATGAGGCAGGCTGTTACAAGGGATCTGAATGGGTACATGGGCTTTTTTTGGGCAAGGTAATTAAAGCTGCTTTAAAAATGGAATGAATAAAAAATCATAGATGGCGGAGAGGACGTGCCAAAAACAATACAACATTGCTGGTTGTTGGTGTTGCCATCGCCACCCTACCGGCAGCACAACACGCAACAACGGCGGGCAGTGGGCTTCGGGCTAATTTGAAAGACAGTAAATACCGATTGTTTTTTGCTGATGCCTCTACTTAATTGCACTCACGCTCCGCCGTTGTTGGTGTTCGTGCAGATGGCTCCGAAGCAGGGCTATCACCAACAACATTGCTTACTGGTAATACTTGCTGGTTGTTGGTGACGCCATCGCCACACTACCGGCAGCACAACACGCAACAACGGCGAACAGTGGGCTTCGGGCTGGATTAGAAGACAATGAATACCGATGATTTTTTTTATACCCCATACTTCATTGCACCCACTCTGCGCCAGTCAGCCTTGGATGTTGTACATGCTGAAAGCTCTTTGGAAGAGCGATCACCAATACCATTTTCACAGTTTTCAAAATTGTATTCAATGCATCACCGCTGCAAGTTTTACTGCATTCAACATACGGAATCCTATAGTTGTTACGCACCGAACATTAAAGATCAGGATAGCATTATTTTATGATTTATCTTACAATAAATTTTTACCAAAAAAATTAAAATAAAGCCGGGGTAACCATATCTAAAATATAATCATCAACATATTAACCATCTTTCACAAAAATCACTTTATGTATTTATTACAGGCATCATCCGGAATGGATTGGAAGGGTTTGCTTTTGGGAACAGAGGAATGGGATTTTCTGCTGGAGACATCACTCCGTACCTTTGTGATGTTCATAGTGATACTGATTGGGCTTCGGTTGCTTGGCAAACGGGGAATCAAACAATTATCCGTATTTGAACTGGTGGTAATTATCGGGCTCGGCTCTGCGGCTGGTGATCCAATGTTTTATAAGGATGTTGGCATACTCCCTGCTTTAATTGTGTTTTTAATGATTATCGGTTTGTACAAGATTGTTATTTACATCATTGGAAAGAATAAAAAATTCGAAATCCTGTTAGAAGGCAAGCCAATTTGCCTGATCAAAGCCGGGGCATTTTCTATTGAGAACTTTAAAAAAGAAGCATTGGGCGAGGATGAATTCTTTGCAGAACTACGTTTGCAGAGTGTGTCACAACTCGGACAAATTGAAGAAGCTATTGTGGAAAGCTCCGGCAATATCAGCATATTTTATTATGCCGATGAAGAGGTGAAATATGGTTTGTCCGTGATGCCCGGTGCGTTGGATGCCTGCTTTCTGCGTATACAGGAGATCGGTTATTATTCCTGTATTTTTTGTGGTCACACTGAAAAGCTAATGCCTGTTGAGGAGATTTCGTGCCCGACCTGTACAAGGAAGAAATGGGTAAAAGCCAGTAATAAAAAACGAATTCATTAAAATCCCAACCGATGCATTGAAGTGTGAAGATGGCCACGAAGCAGGACTATCGCCAGTAATATTCCTTACTCCTGAGCTGGTTGTTGGTAACGCTATTGCCAGGCTACCGGCCGCACAACTCAACCACGCCGAACAGTGGGCTTCGGGACATTCTTAAAATCAAATCCCCAATACCTCCTTCAATTTTGCGTACCCGGCCTTACTGACGGGTAGCCTTGCCCCCGTGGTGAGCAATACCAGGTGGCTATCTTTTTCGTGCAGGTCGATACGGGTGATTAGTTGTGTGCTGATGATATAGGACCGATGGATGCGGATGAATTCCTGCGGCGGTAAAACCTCTTCAAAATACTGCATGGTTTTCTTCTTTAAAAAAACACCTTCGGCAGTAAATATTTTTACATAATCATCCGCTGCTTCCAGGTATTGTACCTGTCCTACCGGGATGATCTTTATTTTGCCATTGTCTTTTACTACAATGCGGCTATTTTGCGCAGACGATTGCAATGCAGTCTCCACGATGGCCTGCGTTGCGTTTACCCTTTGCTGTTGCAGTTTCTGCATGGCTTTATCGAAGCGTTCCTTACTGAATGGCTTCAGCAAATAATCAGCAGCATGTGCATCAAATGCTTTGATGGCATATTCTTCAAATGCCGTGGTAAAAATTACGGCTGGCGGATGATCGATTAATTCCAGCATTTCAAAACCATTTATTTTGGGCATCTGAATATCCAGGAAAATCAAATCGGGCCGGTGTTGCTGAATGGCTTTCAGGCCTTCAAAACCATCATTGCATTCTTCCACTACCGTTATATGCGTATAAGGTTGCAGGTACTCTTTTACCATCATTCTTGCCAAGGGCTCATCATCAATTATTATTGCTTTCATGCTGTTGCGGTATACTGATTATCGTAATAAATTGGTGCGCTTCCTTTTTTATTTGTAACAGATCGTAGCGTGCGAATAATAAAAATAACCGCCGCTTAATGGACGTCAAACCAAAGCCGGTACCTTTTACAGAAGCTGAAGTGCTTTCATCAAATGGGTTTTGCACGGTTACTTCCAGCAGGTCGTTTACTTTTTTGGCCGATATGAAAATAGTTACCTCGCCAATGGTATCATACAGGCCAAACTTGATAGCGTTTTCTACCAATGGCTGCAGGAGCATAGATGGCAACCGCATCTGCAATGCAGCGTCTTCGCATTCAATATTGGTTTGCAGGCGGTAACCGAAGCGTACCTTTTCTATGTCAAGATACAATTGCAGGTATTGCAATTCTTCTCCCAATGTGGTCGATTGCTGCTCTTCCTTTTTTAAAGTACCCCGTAAAAAATCGGCTAACTGCTGTATCATGTGCCTTGCCTTTTCCGGCTGGCTTCCGGTTAATGCGCTGATTGAATTTAAACTGTTGAACAAAAAATGAGGCTGTAGTTGCTGACGCAATTTATTCAACTCGGCATCCCGTGCCAGGCGCTCCATATCCAGCTTTCTTTTATTTTCCGACTGCTGGTCCTGCTGCGAATACCATAGTAAACTCAACATGGTAGAGCACCCGATCATTAAAAAACCAATGGCATACCGGATATTGGATGTTCGCGACATGAAACGCATATACATTAGATCATCCTTATACAATCCCCACAAACTTACCCGCATTGTCAACAACCATAGTGAACTGAAGGCAATACTGATCACCAGTACATACCAGTACTTTTCACGCCGGGGTAAATAATAACGCATGTTATTAAACACGAGTAAACAGGCGAAAGCAAGTAACAGATTACTGATAAAGGCATCAGCAACAGCCCTGGAAGCGGCCATATCAAATTCCTGCAATACAATTGTATGAAGCATGCTCCAAATAAACCACCATATAAAAAAAACGGCGGTAAAAACAAGCTTTACTTTTCTATCCGGTGAAATATTAAGTGCCAATGGCCAACTTATTTATAGTGGTGAATTGATGCAGGCCCCGCTGTAATAATTGCGTGGCCGTTTTTTTAACCCTGCGAATGTACAATTCCGCATCGGCTTCTTCCTTTATTATGGAATAGATTTCTGCGCCATCGGTACTGGGAGTAATCAGTAGCAATTCGGTAACATCAATAAACTTCCATCCAGGTACAACTATGTTACCTGCAGCAGTATTGATACATTCGTTTTCCCCCATTAGCCTTGCTTTATGAAAAGCATGCAATTCATCCTCTGCGAAAATGAATCTTAGTTGTTCGTCAAACTGTGGTGTATGATTTCCGTGGCCGCAAACGATACGGAAGACCAGCTTTGCAAGAAACCATTTCATGTTGAGTGTTGTTTTGGATGAGAAATGAGTGACGAATAATGAGTGATGAGTAATGAGTATTTGGTAGTGAATGATATATTTGAGCGTAACGAATGATTAAAGAAAAAATAAAGGAGATGTGTCAAATTTTAGCAGTTCGTCTTTATTCTTCATTCATTACTCATCACTCATCACTCATTTAATAGCTCCTGATCTCCACACCACCAAATACCGCCGAGCCTTTCAGAATAAGCACTTTGTCGGGGTTGATAGCTGAAGATGGGTTTAAATTTCTTTTATCTTCAATGCCATGGAATATTCCATCTATTTCATTTTGAACTGCCCAATGCGGGGGCACCACTAATTTTACTCCGCCAAATGCTATCTCTAATTTGATAATTACCTGCCCCTGTATATCCGACTGGTTAAGATTAATTTCGGCGCCGCCAAAAACAGACGATATCTGCCCTCCCTGGAAATTTTTTGATACCACATTTCTTTTTACACCGCTAAAAACGGAGCGCACCACCAGGTAGTCACTGCTGTCTAATTTTGCTTCAGCTTCAACACCGGGTGTATCACTGTCTGCAACATTCTCCCACTTATTATATTTCATTTCTGAATTAAAATTTACAAAATTATTCCGATGTGGCCGAAGGATAAATGCAACCCCGAGCCCGATGATTACGAGCGGCCAAAACAGTGGTTCCAAACTTAGTTCAGGGATAAATTTACTAACCAGGAAGAAGCCACCTATCGCCATTAGTATAACCCAGGAATTATTCCTGAAATTATGTTTGAACCCGGTATAAATCCCTGCCAGGATCAAAATCATCGGCCAGGTAAAAAGCCATCCGGGCATTAAAAAACCCATATTGCGCAACAATAAAGCTGCACCCACTGCTACCAGTATTAATCCGCCCACTACCCTGCCGCCTTCACGGTCTTTAAAATTTCTAATCTTTTCCATTGTGTTTTATTTTTATAACACAAATGTATAGCGGGTGCAGCATGTTCAAAAACGTCTTTAGGTAAACGGCCAGGTAAGCGGCGGTAAACAGTGGGATTTTGTAGGTGGGCATCTTAATCTCCGACACGGCGGAGCGTTATCAGGGTAGTATTTTTACAGGAAGTTGATAGCGTAGACAAATAAAGCAATGATATGGACTAACAGATCCCTAACATCTTTCCGGCAGGTTACAGTCAGCCTGTATTTTGCCATAGCCACGCCTGGCAGCTACCCTGCTTATCCGCTATCTGATCAACACTACGTACCCTCTTCGTTTAATTTTTTCATCCCGGTAATTGATTCCTTCCGCATACCAGATATACGTAGCCGGTTCCTGCTTATTTCCTTTGAATGAGCCGTCCCAGCCCTGAGACTCCACATTTGTATCGCTAAACACCAATTGTCCCCATCGATTGTAAATCCTAAAAACTTCAAGCGTTTTTAGTCCCAGCGACACTGGCCTGAAGAAATCATTCCGGCCATCACTATTGGGCGTAAACGCAGTAGGAACATAAATGCCTGCGTCCACCAGGAATACCTTCACCCGGATGCTGTCATAATCAAAACAACCGGAGGCATTACTTACTTTTACAAGATAGGTAATATCATTTTGCGGCAGCGAAACCGGGTTGGCAATACCCGTATTATTCAGATCCCGGGCAGGGCTCCACAGATATGTAGTACCACCAGTAGCATTCAGTTGCAAAGGCTGGCCGAGTACAACCACGGTATCTGCCGGACCAGCACTGGCATTTACTTTTAGCACCGAAATAAATATAGAACTGGCAACCGGTTTAGGGCATCCCAATGTATCACTTACAATAACTGTATAACGGATACTGCCCGATGGTATTACGGACATCGCGTTTGCAATGAAACGGTTATCGAGGAAAGTGCCCGGGCTCCAGGAATATGCGCTTCCACCAGTAGCATGCAACTGCGCCGAAGTTCCCAGGCAAATACTGGTATCCGGTCCTGCCTGCGCATTGGGATAAGGCACTACTTTAATAGTAATATCATCCTGTGCCTTGCACTTACCAATGCTACCGGTTACCCGGTAAGTGGTGGTTACAAGGGGAGTTGCCACCGGGTTTTTTAAACCGGCATTATCAAGGCTGCCTGCAGGCGGATTACCCGTCCACTGGTATTGCAGTGCGTCGCCGGATAAGGGTAATTCCATTGGGTCCGACTGGCAAATAGTGGTATCGTTTCCGCCTTTTAGCGTTACAAAGCTTTTTACATTTACAAAAACAGAATCGGTACCAACACAACCATAGGGGTCGGTAAGGGTGGCGTAATATTTTGTAGGAAAATCAGGACTAATCAATGGCGAAAAGGATGTGAGGTTATTGATATTGTAATTGGGGAGCCATACCACCGTTCCAAAACCTGTTGCATTTAATTGAAGGGTGTCAATATCACATATCAGGGTATCATTGGTTAAATCCAGTGCAGGCTTGTCCGTTACCAAAACAACTTTGGTAATGGAATCCCTGCAGCCCATGGTATTGGTTGCTGTAAGTGATACATTGTAATTTGCCCCTATTGCATACACATGCGAAGCATTGGGCGTATTCGAAATATTGCTGGCTGAACTTCCGTCTCCAAAATTCCACTGCCAGAAATTGATCGTTCCGTATGTGCTGCTCGTTTTATCAAAAAAGTCAATGGGTTTTTTTTTGCATTGCCCTTGTACCAGGAAGTCGGGTTTAAAAACAGGATACACTTTCACCACCGACAAAGCGGAATCGGAACAGGGTAAATTTCTGTTGACTACTAATTTTAAAACATAGCTTCCTGTGTCAGAATAAGTAAAGGAGGGATTGGCAATATTGGAAGTATCATTGGAAACACCGGCTACGCCAAATTCCCAATGATACGTTTGAATATTTCCACCGCTTGCTTTATTGGTGAACGATTTGGTAAACCCGCTGCAACTATAATATTCAGGCTCTAAGACGGCCTGTGTCGATGAGCAATCTGCCACGCTGATATGAAGTGATTTATGCACGGTGGATTTTAAAATACCGGTACCCCTTTTATATTCCGAAACGGTACAGGTAAGCACATAAGTGCCCTGCATAGAAGGCGCAATACCACTAACAATTCCGGTAACAGGATTGATGGTAACACCGGGCCCCAATGGCTGACTACCCGAATACGGATTTTGATAACCTACAAAGCTAAAAGGTGGAGCATCCGACAGGCTGTTACATTGAGCACCGTTTCCCCTACCGGAATAATAAGCATCCGAAAAAGCATAAGCAAGCGAATCCCCATCTGGATCTTTTGCGCTAAAATCAAAAGTAAAATAGTTGTCTTTGCAAATCATGGCGGTGTCATTTTGCGAAAACAAAGCGCTTGAGTTTTGATAAGCAAGGGGATCCAATCCGTTTGTACCCGGAATACTCACTGTCCAGGTATCCCCAATAGTACTGGATCCCGGTTGTAGATTGAGAATATTGGCGATGCGGCAACAACGCTGGTAAGAAATGGTATAACCTGATAGAGAAAGCGGAAGCTCCTGCGTAAACTGAAACGTGGCAATTTTGTAGCATATATTTGGGATGTCACTGATGCATGGATGACATTCCTGCCTGGTACAATTCTGTATATCCGTTACAGCGCTGTTTACTACGTTCACCGTTTGAAAAAGAGTATTGCTGCCCCCGTTAAAAATAGAAATATTTACATCCGGGCACCATTGGTTGGTATTCAAAATACATTCTGTATAAATCTTCAGGGTAATTTCATACCTGGCAGTATTTGCTGCGGTGCCGGGACCGGTATATTTATAATAAAGCCACCCTCCCTTGGTATGATTAGCAAAAGAGGTAAACACCAATCCCATAAAAAAAAAAGTGCTCAGGAGATTTCTCATTGACGACAATTTAACCTAAAGCAGGCAGGAAACTGAAACTTGTATGAAAATATTAAGTTACTACATTTCAGTATTTAATCGCCAAAATAATATTCCCGGTTGCCCGAACTTTAGCCGATCGTTCAACAATTGTATAAGGTAACTTTAATTATCCGGCCTGGTTACCATTAAACCGGAGATGAATTTGCCTGGCAGACTGCAAATAACCGGCATTCGATCCAGCAGTTAATTTCGGCCTGCAAATAAAGGAATTGCAGGGAAATAACTCCATCATAACATCAACGCAGTTTGAATGTAAGTAAATAAAATATAGCCCGGTGTTGCACAACCTATATTAATTGGAGTGAAACCCGGTTAACAAAAACAATGGAAGACTTACCTGGAATGCCCGGTTTTATCGCAGCCGGATAAATTAGAAATCAGCCGGTTACCCATTCCATCTTTTCTTCGATGGGTTTTCTTTTTGCAGCGGGCGAAGGGATTGCTATATAGCCAACATAAAAAAAGCCTAATAATTTATCGGGGTCCGACAACCCAAAATGATATTTGGCTTTATCAATATAGGTAACTCCGCCAGTTGTCCAGTAGCCGCCTAAACCATAAGCAGCCAGGGTTAAATACATATTTTGCACCGCACAAGCCACGGCTTCTATATCCTCTATCTCAGGAATTTGTTTATGGGTAGTTCTTTTCATCCCAATGGAAATAATATGGGACGCCAGTAACGGTTGTTGCTGCAATTTCAGCAATTTGTCTTCTTTAAAAGATTCCCCCGCCTCTTCTTTATATAAATCACTTTGTATTTGTGCAAATGTTTGAAGGCCTTTACCGGTAAACACTTTAAAGAACCAGGGTTCTGCCTGTCCGTGGTTGGGCGCCCAGGTGGCATTGATTACCACTTGCTGAATTATTTCGTCAGGTACTTTCCGGGTGGTATCAAACTGTTGGGGAAATACAGATCGGCGGCTCATTACCAACTCATTAAAATAGGCGGGTGTACATTCCATGCTGCTTTTTTATGGAACGAAGGTGATATATTCGGTTTTGATTATTGTTATGTTATTGGAAAATTCTACCATTTACGCTTCGAGGTAAAATGATTGAAGTGGCATTTATTCAATCCCAGGGAGGATACCAGGGAAAGAGATTTGGCTGAAACTGATGGAACCTTTTTTTCAAAACCCAGTCTGGTTGCATTGCTTAAGGGCTTTCCGGGGGCGTATAACAAGTTGGCGCATAAAGTTGCCAACCCTTTTTGAAAGTAATTCCCAGCTAACAGGGTTCTTGTGAATGGTTGGTAACCTTTAAACCGGGTGACAATTTGGAATGCCCACCTTTTCAACAAGCATTTGACGGAGGGATATAAATTTTGTACCTTTAACCAAATAGGCGTTAATAATTGATATTTTTTATTCATTTCACAAACAAAAAACCTAAATACAATAAAGAAAAATTATGGCTAAATCACAGGAGACATGGAGTAAAAAAGAAAGAGAAAAGAAAAAGCAGAAAAACAAAAAGGATAAGGAAGAAAAAAAACAGGAACGCAGGGACAATGCGAAAGATGGTAAAAGTTTTGATGATATGCTTGCCTATATTGATGAAAACGGCAATTTATCTTCTACTCCCCCCGATCCCCGCAAAAAGATAAAAGTAAATGTGGAAGACATTGAAATTGGTGTGCCAAAGCAAAAACCCTTTGATCCCGCAGATTTGATCAGGAAAGGAACGGTTACTTTTTTCAATGAATCAAAAGGATATGGTTTCATCAAGGACCTTGAATCGCAGGAAAGTGTATTTGTTCATATGAATGCATTTCTCGATAATATCAAAGAAAACAGCAAAGTAACATTTGAAGTTGAAATGGGACCAAAAGGTGCCAACGCCATTAATGTAAGACTTACCGTATAAATGTTCTATCCAAAATGATCATTTTTTATAAAGGCGTTTAAAAAATGATCATTTAAAATCTTCATAAAAACGGGTGGCCAATTCGCCGCCATCCGCAGTATTTATTTAAAACCCAGGTCTATCCCTCGCTCCGACATGCCAACCGGCATTTTTAAATATAGGAATGCTACTACTGGCAAATAAGCAGCGGTCCGTTGTTGACTATTTTTCCTTAACATTATACTTAACATCAAAGGATGACGTCATTAATTACATGCCACGCAATAAAAATATATACATACATGCATAAATTTATTCTCCTTTTTAGTTCAGTGATTATATTTGGATGTAACGAGCCACAAAATAAAAACCCTCATGTTTTAATAGTGACCTCCTTTGGTGATATTGAGGTAGAATTATTTCCCGGGCAGGCACCTAAATCTGTTGCCGCTTTCCTGTCTTATGTAGATTCCGGATTTTATGACAACAGTTCTTTCTACCGCGTGGTAATGGCGGAAGGGCAAAGTGCGGCAAGTAATGTGGGCCTTATCCAGGGAGGAATCTGGCAAACAACTGACAAGCTACACCCGGTTGTACCCGGCATTGTTCATGAACCGACCAATCAAACCGGCTTATCGCATACCACCGGTACGGTTTCACTTGCAAGAACAACTCCGGGATCTGCCAGTACTGAATTTTTCATTTGCATCGGTGACCAAACCCAGTTTGACTATGGTAACAAATCGGGTAACGACAGCCTTGGCTTCGCTGCTTTTGGAAGCGTTGTAAAAGGAATGACGGTAGTAAGAAAAATACAGCAGCAGCAACGGCATGATCAAAATTTTGATGAAAAAATAGTCATCCATAAAATCAAAAAGCGCTGACCGGTTCAGCAACAACCTCCTCATCTTTGTATTCATTAATCATCCTGCAACATCTATATCGTTGGATAAATCTCCGTATTGCAATCATCACCTATATGTAGTTAATTCCTTTTTTTTTCGTCAGAAAGTTACCGGGAGACTTTGCAAACCTTCACCGGAGATTTAAAAGCATCCGCTATTGACAAAGCACCTGCTTTTTATTACTTTTATTTTACCTACCTGATTTTCAACCCAGGCCTCCCCTGGCTACATCATAATGATAAAACCCATTTTTTATGGCAAACAAGCAGGATATTGACTTTACCTACACTACACTCGATCGCATTTTTCGTTTAAGCATTGGCGAAACAGCCGACTTTAGCGGAGCCATGTACCATGGCGATTTTTCAATGTCGCTGGAAGAAGCCCAGTTGGCCAAACACCGGTTTATCACTGAGCAACTCGGCATACGTGAAGGTAGCAGGGTAATAGAACTGGGGAGTGGCTGGGGACCATTTTTAAAATATATCAGGGACAACAAAAAAGCCAAAGGAATCGGTCTCACCTTATCCGACGGTCAATACCGGGCATGCAAAAAGAATGGCTTTGAAGTGTATATAAAAGATTGCCGAACCATCAAACCCACCGACTTTGGAACTTTTGATGCGGCAGTATCCATTGGTGCATTTGAACATTTTTGCTCGCTGGAAGAATATAAAAACGGGCAACAGGAGAAAGTATACCGCGACTTTTTTAAAACCGTTGCAGACCTGTTGCCAGTAGGCGGAAGATTTTTTTTACAGACGATGACCTTTGGCAAAAATATGATTGACGCTGATGCAATGGATATAAATGCGGATAAAAATTCAGCGGAATACCTGACTGCCTTAACTGCAAAGCATCTGCCGGGTTCCTGGCTTCCCTATGGTTCGGAAATGCTCCTGGATACTGCGGCGCCCTGGTTTAGAATGGTAAACATCAGCAGCGGGCGACTTGATTATATTGAAACCATTAAAGTATGGAGAAAAATGCTGCGTAGTTTTAAGCTTGAAAAATACCTGTTGTACCTGCGCCTGGTACTCCCATTTATACGCCAAAAAAAAATCAGCCACATGTGGCAGGTATTTAGGATAAGCCCAATCATGGTCTGTTTCGAAAGGGAGATTATGGAGCACTACCGGATTGTATTTGAAAAGAAATAATAAAGTGTAGGTGGATGATCATCCGCAAGCACCGTATCCGGTAAATTTCAAGCAAGGATATCTTTTATCGCATTTTCCTGGTTGTGTAAGACCTGTCAAAGCATAGGCATCACTCATTATAACTCATCACTCACTCATTACTCATTACTCATTACTCATCACTCATCACTCATCACGAATTACACATCATATCCACCGTTTCTTCTTCCACTTCTTTCATCGTTGCTTTATACCGGATAATCCTTCCGCCGATCATGAGTACACTAAAACTCAGCAGCGAACAACCTGCCATCACACCCGTCATTGGCATTGCCGTTTGGTTACTTAAAAAACTCACCAATGCGGAAGTAAATGCACCTATCCCCATTTGAATAGCGCCCATCAGGGCGGAAGCACTGCCGGCATTTTTACTAAACGGAGCCATTGAAAGCGCTGAAGAATTTGGAAAGATAAAGCCCTGGCAACTCAGGAAGACCAGTGCAAGAGCGATGGTGCCGGTGAGCCCGATCCAGGCATTCATTGATCCGGCAAACAGGAGGATACCGGTGATGCCCTGGAAAAATAATGCGACCGGTATGATTTGTTCACTTTTATATTTTCTCAACAAAAAGCTATTGACCTGGCTTGCAATAATCAGTCCGGCGGCTACCAGCGCAAAGATCCAGCCATACTGCTTTTCAGAAACTTTATAAATTTCCATAAAAACGGATGGCGAACCCGCAATGTATGCATACAAGCCCGCAGCGGCAATTGCTCCCGTGAACGAATAGGTGAAAAACTGTGGTTCTTTTAATACACCCCAGAACCCCCGGACAATAGCCGCAGGTTTCAACGAATAGGTTGGATCCGGTTTACGGCTTTCCGGCAATATAAAATGTACCGCTGCTATAATTACGGCTGCCATAATAGTGAGCAGCACAAATATAAAATGCCATCCCAGTGAAGCAGTAATATACCCTCCAAGCGTAGGAGCGATAATGGGAGAAACGCCCACCACCAGCATCAGCATGGAAAACACCTTTGCATTATCCGCTACTTCAAAAAGATCACGTACCATCGCCCGGGATGCCACCATACCTGCACAACCGCCAAGTGCCTGCAAAAACCGAAGGGCAATTAAACTATCTGCAGAGCCAGCCATCGCACAAAGTGCAGATGCTACCAGGTAAAGCGAAAGCCCCACAAAAAGAGGTTTTTTACGCCCAAACCGATCAAGCAACGGCCCATATACAAACTGGCCGATCGAAATCCCAATAAAAAAAGAAGATAAAGACAACGACACATGTGCCACGGAAGTATGCAGATCATCCGCAATATTGGTAAAGGCGGGCAGGTACATATCTATAGAGAATGGGCCGATCGCTGTGATCATCCCCAACACCAATATCAATGAAAATTTTTTCTTTCCTGTCATCCCTGTTGTTATTGTAAAAAAATTAATACCGGTCAATGTATAGAGAAAACACCGGCAAGATCTTCGCAGGTTTGGCATTTTCTCTACCGCAGCTATTGCGTACACCGATTATTCTTATGCTCCGAATATTTCATTCAAAAGACCAGCCAGGTGTACTCCTCCTTTTAACAGTTGCTGGTTGAGTATGGATACATAATTGAAGTTATATTTATAATCCAGCTTTTGATCAGGTTGTATTTCACTGTAAATTTTTTCAGCTACCTGGTACGACTGGTATACCCATTTGCTAACCGGCTCCTGCTGCATTGCCTTCACCTGGTCTTTGGTGGTATGATTAATAGCCGCAGTATATTCGGTATAACTCAATTGCTGAAACAGGATCAGTTGATCATCCCACATCTGGTGCAGATTTTTTGAATCACCAAACCACATTACCTTTATTTTATTTCCCCCCAGGTCTTCAGGCCGGCCGGTATGCATGGGCTGGTGAATATCACCCACCAGGTGAATTAAAACCCGAAGATATAATTGTTTATTCTCTGCAGAAAGAGCTGCTTTTTTTAATTCAGCTGCAAGGAAATTTATTTTCGTGTAGGCATCAGTGGCAGTATCCTGCGCAAGGTATGCATCTACCTGGGCTTCGGATAAACCCGCTTTCAGATTAATGAAATGCCAGTTATACAGGTAGTTGTAGGAAGGGTCAGATTTTACAAAATCGGCCCAGTTACTTGACATGGCTATAGATTCAGTCCCTAGTATCTTAGTGATCTCCTTCCTGGCCTTTTTGGTCAGGTAACTGTCTGCTATTTGCCCCACAATCCGGTGGCCCTCCACTCCCCATGCCATGGTAACCAGGGGAATATAAAAGAATAAGGCTATCAGCGTTGCCTTTTTTATAGTATTGATTTTCATTTAAATAAAATTGATGGTTGAGAAGTTTTCAAATCGAAACAAAAATAGGTCAATACGGGAGATGAGTGACAATACCCATAAAATAAATTACTATGCTATCTCTACGATAAAAAATACCAGCGCATAAAAGCAGGTTTCAACCTGCCGTCTTATTGAATACAGACTATTTGAAAAACTCACTAAAAAATTAAATCATAAAAAAAGCCTCCCGGGAAGGAAGGCTCTTTTAAAATATGATATCGCTATTTCTGCTTAACGATTCTCAGGTTGCATTCGCTTTTGTTATTCTTTATTCTTATTATATAAGTACCGGCTGCCAACGATGAAATATCCACTGTTGTATACAACTGGCTGGTACGTTGTTTTAATAAAAGTTTCCCGTAGATATCATACAAAAGCAACTCGGCAGAACCATTCTTCAACTCACCAACGCCTACTGTAACCGACTGGTTGGCAGGATTAGGGAAAACATTGATCTTAGAGACAGCTTCTGTAACAGGATCTTCGCCAAAAGAAGATATATTGGTAGTGACTGGTAAAACGGAGGAAGCTGTTTTAAAATTCGCCTGGCTATAAGCACTGCTGCCATTTACACAATTGGATAACACTCTCCAGTTATAAGAAGTGGCTGCGGTAAGACCTGTAATCGTTACTGATACAGTTGTAGGTGTGGTGGTGGTTGTCACAAAAATCCACGCAGATGCACTGTTTAATTTATATTCGACCGTATTACTGATGGTATTTTCCATACGGGCCCAGTTTAAAGTTGCCCTGGTGGCAGAAATAGCCGTTGTCGTCAGCCTCGTTGGGGCATAGCATGCAGCGGTTGCAGCGGTTGTAAATTGAGCCTGCGTGTAAGCGCTGTTGCCAGACGAACAATTGGCACGAACTCTCCAGTCATACAGTGTGGAAGCAGCGAGCCCCGGAATGTTTAGTGCAAGATTCGTACTGGCCGCTGCCGCAGTGAGCCAGGTGGAGGCTGTACTTAATTTGTATTCCACCGTATAATTAATAGCCCCCGGAACAGCGTTCCAGTTGGTGGTTGCACTGCTGTTTGTAATATAGGTAGCGGTAAGGCCGGTGGGTGCATTGCAGGAAGCCGCAGCAGTTGTAAACTGTGCCTGTGTATAAACACTGTTACCACCTATACAATTGGTACGAACTCTCCAATCATATAAAGTGGATGCTGTTAGCCCGGTAAGGTTTACCGATGTAGCGGTAGTTGCTGCGGCAGCAGTGGTCCAGGTGGAGGCACTGTTTAATTTATATTCAACCGCATAATCAATGGCACCTGTAACGGCCGCCCAGTTGACTGTTGCACTGGTTTCTGTAATGGCAGTGGTTGTTAACCCGGCCGGTGCATTGCAGGGAGCCGCGGCAGTTGTAAACTGTGCTTGTGTATAAACGCTGCTTCCGCCGGTACAATTGGTACGAACTCTCCAATCATATAAAGTGGATGCTGCTAGCCCGGTAAGGTTTACCGATGTAGCAGTAGTTGCTGCGGCAGCAGTGGTCCAGGTGGAGGCACTGTTTAATTTATATTCAACCGTATAATCAATGGCACCTGTAACGGTCGCCCAGTTGACTGTTGCACTGGTTGCTGTAATGGCCGTGGTTGTTAACCCAGCCGGTGCATTGCAGGGAGCCGCGGCAGTTGTAAACTGTGCTTGTGTATAAACGCTGCTTCCGCCGGT
>JANPIJ010000472.1:0-5274 GCA_031424955.1 Ferruginibacter sp.
CCGAGCCGTGGTTCGTGTCCTCACGAACCACACTCTAGGTTTTATTAGTGTAGTGCACATCAACAAAGTTAAATCTGATTTGTCAGGTATACAAAGGTCAACGGTTTTGTGATTCATATATATTGTAGAGTGGTTCGTGCGGACACGAACCACGGCGGTAGCGAAGTAGCTTTTTCCGGAACCCGGCAAACCGAAGACGATTATGATCATATAAAAAAGGATTAAAGAAAACACGCTGATCCGGTCTGAAATTTGACTGAGAACCTGACCTTTAAATTTGCAGATTCAAAAAAGGATTCCGGCACAATACATCACTGCCAGGTGAAGACAACAGCCAGGTTAAAAGGTATGATTGGTGTTCCTGCCAGTCATAGCTTAAAAAGGATACAAGGTAGCTTATTCTTTTTCAAACCGGCCAGTTACCTTTTCAATCTTAATCCTGTACATCAAGTTTTTTATACCTGTACTGTAATCGGTTTTGTCATCGGCTGCATTCCCGTAGGTATGTACGGTACTGCTGGTTAAAAGGGGATACATGCGGTTAAAAAAAATGTTGCCGGCTTGCTCTGCTTCCTTGCTGGTTAACTCTTCAAATATTCCATGTACAATAACGCTTTGCCAGTTTCTCATATTGATCATCGTATCCACTTCAAAGCAAACGTTGGGATTTTTTCGGAGTATTTCCAGTTTTGTGCCTTCATTGGTTTGTCCGTAAATGTATTCACCATCATAGGTATACGTAACCGGAACGATATAAGGTTGTGTGCCATCACTGCAGGCCAGTCTTCCTACTACCTGGCTGGAAAGCAGGTTGTTGATTTGGGTATCATCGAGTTTTCCTAACATAATGGTATGTTTATATTACAACGGGCTATAAATATTTTTCAAACCAGTTACCCGCCAGTTCCGAAATGATTTCATTTTCACCCGGGCACTCAAAAACAGGTGTCGCCCCTTCCAGCAATTCCAACTGTTTTTCACATACCAGTTGCCGGAAAGCATCCCTGTTTATTTTCAGTAAATCACTATCCAGGCTACCTACAATGAACAAAGTGGGAGCTTTAACATTTGGTAAATCAATCATCGCTAAATCCGGTCTCCCTCCACTGGAAACCACCGCACCAACAAAGGGCAATCCCGCCGCGGTTTTTAATGCCGCGGCCACCCATGCCCCCGAAACAAAATAACCGATATGGCAATCCCTGGCGATGGGATAATTTTTTAGCCATATCGTTGCTGCCGCCAGCCTTTCAGCATGTAAGTCAACATCAAACCGATGCCGGTAATTTTTATCTTCTTCTGTTGTAAGCAAATCAAGCAACAAGGTTCCAACCTTCATTTCATGCAGCAATTCCGCCACCTGCTGATTACGGCTGCAAAACCATCCGCTGCCTTTCACATGCAAAAAAACGATTACTGCGCCCGCTTTTGACGGAATATCCAGCACACCTTTCACGGTTAATTTGCCGACTGGTATGTTAACTTCATTATGAAAACACCAATCCACCTGTTTATATTATTCAGGTATTACAATAGGCGCCCTTGCCTTGATATTTATTTCATGTTCCGCTAACTGCGATAAACGATCATCGATTTGTTTTTCATTTATTTTAGCCTCATTAAAAACGGCCACCTGTTTTTCCATACCCAACGCATTTGCAAATGCCGCCGCTGTTCCATACACGCTTATTTTATAATGATTGATCGCCTGGATACATGCCAGTAGGCAGGCGTCTTTTACTTCCGCATCAGAGCATTTTGACAGTTTCTCCTCTGTTTCATCAATAAGAGCCTGGATAACCCTGTTGGAGACACTGATGGTATTGATTTCTTCATCTTCAAAAAAGGCTTCCATCTTTTGTACATGCTGATTGATAAAATCAAGATACCGCTGCAATACGGTTTTAAATTTTAGCGAAGCGGCTTTGTTGATCCATCCGGGCAGGCAGTTTCTCAACTGTATTTCAGCCCGGGCAAACCCAAGTGCATCATTGTCAATCAGGTTATGAAGTGTGGAGATGCTTTGATTATTCTGTGCCATAATAAAGTAGTTTTATTGTTACAAAACTAACGGCTTGTGTTGCGCCTGGTAATGACCACCATCAATTAAAAACTTGACAGTCCTCATTGAATTTTTTCGATTATTGTAATTGCTTTACCTTGTTGATTGAATGTTAGTAGTATATTTCGGGAGCGGTATAAAAGGGCCGGAATATGCTGCCCGGCAAACCAGTCACGACTGTCTAAAACAAATTTTAATTATATGGCAACAAAAGAGTCATTTACAACAATGGGTGAAAACCTGCTCAAAAAAATTGAGGAACTCATTGCGGAAGGAAATGTCCGGAAAATTACGATTCACGACAAGGCTGGAAAAGAGTTGATGAGTTTCCCGCTATCTATCGGTGTGGTGGGAACATTGGTTGCACCGGTATTTGCCGCAATTGGTGCGTTGGCAGCTTTAATTGGCGAATGCACTATTACAGTTGAAAGAGAAGTTTGATTATTTAACTGAAACGGATCCGTAGGGTATTTTTTATTTGCTGTTTAAATAGCCGGTGATTGATTATTAACAATAGCGGGATCAATAAATAGCAGGTACCTGCCAGCCAGCTTAAGCCTGTGCATGATAACACAATAGCCACCAGCCCCACCAATGAATTCCAAAGGGCTCCTCTTTTTTCCTTGATGGTAAAAAGGAATTCATACTGGTTAAACTCCAGTTTGGTGGAAAATTGCAGTGCCCGCTTATGCATGTAATAAAACAACAGCCAAATAACAAAATACCCGGTACTGAATAGTATGATGAGCAGGGGGAAATCATCATTGGCAAGAATAGTCAGTCCTTTCTCACTTGCCTTCGGAAATAGATTGAGCCCAGTCCATGAGGAGATCAGCAGGGAGAACAGAAATTTTAAGGGATAAACATAAAACAGGATAACGGCGAGATAGGCAAGGTTAAGCAGGGTAGTGGTAAAATCATTTAATCCATAACGTCGAAAAAATATATATTGCCGGTACCAGAAAAGGAACAACAGCGCTACCGTTGCAAAAAAGGGAATGGCGCCTTTTACGATTATTTTTAATTCATCAAATGTTTGCGGAACCTCCAGCGCAGCTACCAGGAATGATACGGAAAAGGCAAAGACAGCATCGCTCAATGCCTCTATGCGCAAGATGTCATGACCACGGTGCCGGAATTTTTCCTGGTTCAGGGAGCCCGCTATTTTCCTCCTTAACATATTGAATAAATTTGCCGGAAATTTTTAGTAACAAATGTACCCGCCCATATATCCCGGAATAATGATGGCCATCAAACAAAATGTTGATAATGCTCATGGGTTTCCTGGTGAGCCACCCCCAAAGGGTGACCCACCAGGAAACCCATCTCAGGCAAATCGAAGTTGACATAACACCGGCAGGCTGTTCTGCAGATATTAAGCTGGCCTCCAATTTTATTTGCACCTAAAACAGTTAGCGAATCGGAAAGCATCAGGGCATTTGAATCATCCTGCAGTCAGGATGGTTTTTCCTGGCCAGTGCGTAACCATAGTCCCACCACTGCCGCATTTGTATTGGATCAAATATCAGGGAATTGGTAGTCAGTTCTTCCTCAGGGTAATAGAAGTTTAGTTTTATTTTTTTATTTAACCCTTCCAGCCGGCCGATAATAAGGTCATCTGTTACAATTTGGTTAAGCATAAAAGAAAACACCCTCGAAGTGAGATCCAATGCATTTCGAACAGGCCTTTTTTTGTTCTTGTACTCGTTGGGTTTTAATACAATGATATCCAAATCCGTTGCGCCTTTTTGTATGGCCTGGTAAATCGGCACAATATTCCCCATCCCCCCGTCGGCATATTCAAATCCATTCTTTATTACAAGGCTCATAAAGGGAACCAGTGAAGCGGATGCCCAGATCCATTCGCAAAAATCAAAGTAGGTACAATATTTTGCCTCTTTGTATTCAACCTGCATGGTGTTTAAATTAGACACGGTGATAATCACTTCATTGTTCCTGATCAATTCAAAATCGGCTTCCGTTATATTTTTGAAAATAAGCGACCGCAGGTTTTCACTTTCACCAAATGATTTTTTCCCCTGCAGGAACATTTTTAAAATGCCCCTGTGGTTGATTTTTGTTTTGTATTCGCCGTTTACTTTTTTTAACAAAAAGGGACAATTGTTGAAAATGTCTTTCTGGGTAACGGTGGTAAACACGGTTTTTAGCCTGTCTGTTTCACCAATGGAAAGTAAGGGTACTAAAAGGCTCCCGGTTGAACTGCCGATAAATATTTTGTAATCTTTTTTACACACCGTTATCAGGTACTCTGCCAGGCCGCCGGCAAAAGCTCCTTTGCTGCCACCTCCGGAAATTACCAACGCTTTCATTTCATCAATTTTACTAAAAAATTATACTGCCCAATAAGTGGAAGGTACCTGTTGAATTAAATTATTTAGCCATCTTCGTCATTGCCGGGTGTTCCCTGGTAAGCATCGTCCGCTGGTTGACACATTCTTTCAGGCCTTGTTTAAATCCACCACAACTTACGGAGGAGCGCTAATAATTATCTTGACAGCCGTTAAAAAAAATATGACATATATCATTTTCTGCCCGGCAGGGTGCCCTTCGTTTTATGGGAACGGTATATGCGTAACTTTTGGTACATACCGATCGGATGGTTTTTATTTATTGATCATCTTCACCCGGCAATGTCATTTAGCCTCTCAATTGAATTGCAACGCTCCATTAGAAGGGCTATAAAAAATCAGCATTCTTACTGATGACAATCATTTACCACCAGTTCCGGCTGGTATACATTTGATATGCAAAATTGGTGCTGATGGCTGGCAAAACAGATAAACAATTCCTTTTTGAAGTGCAGCTTAACTGGCGTGCAGGTACAAGTGGTATCCTGTCAGCCAAAGATGCCAATGGAAGCATTATAGTTGCCACCCCACCTCCCTTTGGCGGGGAGGGAAACCAATGGACACCGGAGCATCTTTTTCTCAGTTCTATCAGCAGTTGCTTTATGACCACTTACCTGGCCTTTGCCAAAAAGCTCCACTTTGAAATAGCTAATTTTAGGTGTGATGCCATTGGGCAGATTGAAATCATCAAACGGAAATATAAATTCACCCATATCAATCTGTATCCCATTGTGTACATAGCCGAAGAAAGCTTAAGAACCAAAGCAAATCTTGCCATGGAGAAAACACACCGGCATTGCCTTGTTGCAAATTCGGTAAATGCAATTATTTTTTACCATAGCC
>JANPIJ010000473.1:0-2987 GCA_031424955.1 Ferruginibacter sp.
ATTGCTGCTACAAAAATGCAAAATGGCTAAGTGCCTTGTTGAACGACAGGTGCGGATTTTTTGAGATGCTCGCAGGTTATCACATAAATTAGCGTGTTGTGCGTCACCTTATCTACATGCTTAGACGATTCCAAAAAAAATATTTGCTACCTTCTCACTTAATTTAAAAAGTGCCGCCATGCGACCAAAACTTTTTATTTTATTCCTGCTCATAAGCAGCATATCATTCTCACAACAATCATACACCAGTGACCAAATCCATCGCCTTGCGGATGCGGGTAAAGTTTGGGGCTATTTAAAATACTATCATCCCTATTTACAATACAAAGAGATTAACTGGGACTCGGCCTTTATTGCAACCGCACCCGAAATTCTCAAGGCAAAAAATAAACAGGAATTTGAGAAATGTTTGGAAAAGCTTTTGAATTTTTTAAATGACCCAGTTACTGCAGTTATTCACAAGCCCGAAACTTCAAAAGAAATTAAATTTTCCGACTTAACTATTTCAGATAGCATAATGGTCATAACTCATTATGATGATAGAGTGATAGACCATGAAGACAATAGCAAAAAATTGTTGAACAAAGCAACGGCTCAACTAAAGAATGTCAATGCCGTCATATTTGATTTACGGCCGGACAAAGAAACTTTTATGCTAAATGATGGACCATTGATTTTTCAAACTCCATTTGGAGAGACACAAGTGTTATCCAATCTATTTAACGGTACAGTTTCGCTTCCTTCAATAAGAACAGTATTAAGCAAAACCTTTATTTCTGAAACATCTGAGAATAACAGTTCATATCAGTCTCCTTTTTCAATAGAACGACGAAATAGTTTCATCGGGAGAGGAAACCGGAACATACCCATGATTTTTATCATCAACAAATATTCAAATCTGCCAATCGAAGCCTTGGGATTACAATTGGCAGGCAAAGCAGTAATAATACAAGAAGAAAGCTCAGGAGAAATAGGTATCGTGCCTGACGTGAAGTTTCAGATTTATGATAGCGTATTGTTAAGAGCGAGACTTGGTGAACTTATTCATTCTGATAATGGATTAGGGTTTTATCCGAACATAATCATTTCTAAATCTGAAAACAGAGATATCGCAATAGAAAAAGCAAAGGAGGTTCTTAAAATTGGGGCTCAACCCTATCAATCACCTTTAAAAGATTTTAGAGGATTCGCAAGCAATATTAACAGTAAGTCACTTACAAAAAACCCTTTTCCTTCAATTGGTGAAAGAGCTCTTGCAATAGCGAAAATTTATTCGGTGCTTAAATACTTTTATCCAAATAAAAATTTATGGACACATAACTGGGATAGCATTTACCTACAATTTTTGCCACAGTTTCTTTCTGCACAAGATTCTATTGAATACACAAGAGTTGTAGTTGAAATGTACACATATCTTCAGGATGGTCACGGAGTCATACTTCAAAATTCGATACCTACGTCTTTCAGAAATGCAACAGGTGTTTTGCCGCCTTTTCAAATTAGAATAGTTGAGAACGAGTTAGTGATTACTGATATAATAAACGACTCCCTTTGCAAAGAATTGGGTATCCAAAGAGGAGACATAATAATTGAAAAAGATGGGAAAAATTCGATAAGTGATGTTAATGAGACAAGAAAGTATTTTAGTGCATCTAATTATGATGCTCAATCAGGACAAATTGCTAGTCGATATTTGAGAAACCCCGCTGGAACTACTGTAAAATTGAAACTCAGAGACGCACAGGGAAAAATTAAGAACGCACTGCTTCGTTATGTTACTCCAAGTCGAAATGAAAACCGAATAATCAACGAATTTAATGAGAAAGGAAATAAAAAGCCAGTTATGTATTTTGTTTCAAAAGATATTGGTTATGCAAATTTGGGAGCATTAAAACCTGACGAAGTAGACAGCATGTTTAATATGTTTAAAAATACAAAGGCTATCATTTTTGACGTAAGACCCTACCCTCGCACTGGCGCAATTTATAGGATAGCGCCAAGATTAGGATTAAAGTATGGAGGAGGCATGAAAAATTTACCTGGCAAAGACTTAGATGATTTCAGAGATAACAAAATAAGAGGGTGGATTTATAATGGTAAAACAGTCTGCCTTATGTATGAAAATACTCAAAGCGCTGGAGAAACAGTCGTAGGAATATTATACAAATCAACACTGATTGGAAATCATACTGCCGGTGCAAACGGAGGTGTGGTTAATTTTTTCATTCCGGGTAATATAAGACTTTCATTCACCGGAAGTGCAGTAAAGGGACAGGGAGCAGGAATTCAACCTCACATACTGGTTACGCCGACAATTAAAGGAATTCATCAAGGGAAAGATGAAATTTTAGAGCGGGCAATAAAATTTATAGAGACAGGTAAATAAGTAGCCCCATCAGCTAATGAAGGGCGAACGCACAACAGTCGCATTTGTGCTATTGGGATGCGACGCAAAGCGTCGTTCAACTTCCAGTTCGCTGCTCACCTTTTTGTCCCAGCTTGACTTTTAGTATAGAGCTTCAGAATAAACTTTCGACTTTAGTTTTTCGTACGGCAGCCTTGGCCGGGGGCGACGAATAGATGAAGTCCCCAACAGTATAAATGCCCGCCCTTTCCCCCAATACACAGCCCGCAACCTCGCACCCTAAGATTTTAAAACTACCACCAACAACACCCCAACCCCTCCCCAAAAACAAAAAAGGTTGCCCGCCTCTGCGCAGCAACCTTGGTGTAAACCAAAACCAAAAAATCAGTACACCATTTTCGAAACGGCATCGCCCATTACTTACTGCCGGTTAATGCCATAGGGCAACACCCGAAACCAGTACAATTTGCCAGCCTAAAGTATTGCTGCTACAAAAATGCAAAATGGCTAAGTGCCTTGTTGAACGACAGGTGCGGATTTTTTGAGATGCTCGCAGGTTATCACATAAATTAGCGTGTTGTGCGTCACCTTATCTACATGCTTAGACGATTCCAAAAAAAAT
>JANPIJ010000474.1:0-3340 GCA_031424955.1 Ferruginibacter sp.
GGTCAATAATGTGGATACCTTTTTTCTCAGCAAAAATGTAAGGTAACATTTTAGGGTTCCACTTCTTTTTCAGGTGACCAAAGTGTACGCCTGCTTCAAGAAGTTGCTGTTGTAAGGAAGTGTTATTTTCCATTATAATAATTTGAAAATTTGAAAATTCGAAAATTTGAAGATGTAAACCAAAAATCCTTTCGGGATAAGGTTTAACGTTTGCTGAACTGGAAGCTCTTTCTTGCTTTTTTACGACCAGGTTTCTTACGCTCAACAGCACGGGGATCTCTTTTCAGTAATCCTGCTGCTTTTAATGCCGGACGATAGTCTGCACTAACTTCGAGCAAGGCACGGGCAATACCCAATTTGGTAGCTTCGGCCTGGCCTTTTATACCACCACCCTGTGCATTCACAATAATATCAAATTTGTCAGAAGATTCCACTGTTTTCAGCGGAGCTTCTACCTGGTTTTGCAGGTATACCAATGAGAAGTAATTTTTGTAATCCTTGCCATTGATCGTTATTTTACCATCACCCTTGCTTAAGAACACGCGGGTAACAGCTTCTTTACGACGACCAACCGCATTTTTTTGCTTTTCCATTTATATCAGTTTGAAAATTTGAAAATTTGAAAATTTGAAAATGAACTTATCAAACCCTCACTTCAATTATTTAGTAATTAGAATTTAAGTTCTGCTGGCTTTTGTGCTCCATGTGGATGATGCGATCCGACATATACGAATAACTTCTTATACATTTTACGACCCAAACGATTTTTTGGCAACATCCCTTTAATCGCTCTTTCGATGATAACTTCGGGCCTGCGTTTTAAAAGGTCTTTGGCAACTTCTTCTTTACGGCCACCGGGGTATCCGCTAAAGTTGTCATATACTTTTTCGTCCATCTTGTTGCCGGTAAGTTTTATCTTATCGCAATTGGTTACGATCACAAAATCTCCGCAATCAACGTGTGGAGTATAATAGGCTTTGTTCTTACCGCGAAGAATGGCCGCAATCCTTGAACACATACGTCCAACGGTTTGATTAGTACCATCAATCACATACCAGTTGTGAATAACGGTAGCCTCGTTCGCATGTTTGGTGGTGAAATGTAGTTTACTCATTGTGTTTATTTTTAAGTGACGCCTGCGCTATCCCGCAGGCTTTTTTTAATGGACGGCGAAGGTAGGGCGCTATGTTTTAATTTCCTACGAAACTATAAAGTATTTTTTATCACACCTTTGTAATTGATTGATTTACAGTAATAATTTTGAACAAATATTTTTACCCTTGTCGAAATGATGTTTATAAAATAGCTAATTGGGGTAATTGTCATGAATCGATACAAAGGAAATCGCAACTATTTAGAAAGTCTCCTGAGTTGGAACCACGCCTTTTGGAAGGGATTCCCCCATAAAAAAGGCGACACTAAAATAGTGTCGCCCGAATTTTTTTTAATTTTATATTCATCTAGTCAATAAGGTAGGTATAGTATCCGGAGTTATTAAGGAACAACGTAATCTTATGGGTGCCTGGTGGAATTGCTGAATTTTTAGAGGCGTCTCCAATATCACCACCATTCTCTGTTAAGTGTCCCCCACCGTCATCGCCGTAGTTCAAACTCCAGCTTGAGTTTGCTCTAAACTTAAATGCGCTTCCTGCAACTGTTGTAATGGTAGCTGTCCACTTATTGTCAGCTGCACTATAAGTCATTGGAACATCTGCCCCCCAGTTACTGGGAGAAAAACCTCCTATAACCCCCCAGGTTGTTTTTGTTGCACTCCATGTTTTATCTGCTGTATTTGCCACCAGGTGATAGTATCCTGCACCAGGTACAACGATATCGCCGCCGCTGGCACTCAATGTACCGCTTCCGCCATCTCCCAATGCATTGCTCCAATCGTTAGTAGTGGTAAATTTAAATTTATAGGTCCCCCCAGCAGGAATATTTACATAACCATCGAACTTTCCATCATCATTGGGAGATCCCAGTGTTGGTGCTGAGGCAGGTGTCCATCCCTGGTAATCACCGGGCACATACAGTAGCCCATATTGTTTCACTTTGGTAACAGCAAAAACACCCGCCTGAAAATCGACTCTAATTTTATACATACCTGTATTGGCAGGACCGGGAATATTATCATTGCCTAAATCCAGTCCAAAATTTCCACCATTTAAAAGGCCCACTACTGAAGAATTTGCAACATTATATTTATGGTCCCAATTGCCATTAACCGGTAGCATTACATATTGTCCGCCACCATTCAAATAAAATGTACCCTCGTAAGTAACAGAATCAATTAACTTAAATTGTTGAGCCGGTGCAGGCACCGGGTTTCCCCATCCGCCGGCCGTAGCGCTGCCTACCAAAAACAGTTTCTTGGATGCTGGAGGTACCACTTTCGGAGGCACTACATAAGCTGTCATTGGTATCTTAAGCACGTTTGACCGATATTGCTCATTATTATTGGTATAGGAAGAAGTGAGCCTCACATCTACGTTATATGGTTTGTTATACGCGAAACCAAAGCCCAGTAATACTGTATTGATCTCTTTTGCCAATAGTGCTTTAGACATGGTCCCTTTTACTTCAAAGGTTGCTTTCTTTGAAAAATTTCTACCGGAAGAATCAATTTCAATGATAAATTTCTGGTTTGAAGAGTCGGTTGCATATTCAGGCCATGTCCAGGAAAAAGTTACTGCCACTTTGTTTGAATCGGCTGTTAGTGGAGCAATGGATGTTGCCGAACTACTCAAAACAGGGGCTTTGCCATTGCTGTAGAAAGGCAGGTCGTCTACCTTATTGCAGGCCGCAAAAGCAATAGCGAGGCAGGCAAAAGTGATGATTTTTAATATTGATTTCATAAAAGTTATTTTATTCCTTGTTAATAATGGAGTTGGAATTTATCAGTTTAGTTCAGTTTATAATTTGGTCACTGAATACTTCCCTGTTTGAAAATTCAACTGTATCTTATAATTTCCACTTGCACCAGGTGCTTTCATATCCCCACCCTGTGCCTTAAAATCACCACCATCTACATTATTGGTATTGTTAGCACCATCAAAACCAAATTTGGTATCCCAACTTCCATATACTGCCAGGAAAAGGTAGGAGTTACCGCCAACCAATGGAACAGTTATTTCATATAGCGTTGGATTGACCATAATTAATTTTTGTGCCGCAGGTGGTGAATTAGTCCAGTCGCTGGGTACTGCGTTTCCTGTGATGTAAAGCGTGCCTGATGCCGGCGGGGCAACCTTTGGAGGGATAGCGTATGGTGTAACCACATATTTTAGCACATTTGAAAATAATTCCGTGGCAGCACTGCCGGCCAGGGATGCTTTCACCC